>CALJEO010000127.1 GCA_938073845.1 uncultured archaeon | reverse complement strand
GTCTCCGATGGGAGGTTCTCCTGGAACCATAGATTCCTTACAGTGCCCGTCTGCTTATCCACCTCTATATGGGGCACTATCTCCATTGCTCTGCTCATGAGCCTCTTGAACGTCTCATCGTGAACCACCACAAGCCTCTCCCTGAGCTCCCCGCTTAACTTACCTAGGAGCTCGAGGAACTCCATCTCACCCCCTTTGAAGCTCAGGACATGATCCTCGAGGATGACCACTTCCCCCTCATCAAGCTTGAACTTCAGTTTGTTCTCACTCGCTCCTATTGCCTCTCCTTCCCCTACGTCAATGCTTATCTTTACATCCTTCCCCTTGCCGGATAGCTCCTTCACGAGCCTCATATCACGCTCGAACCTCTTCAGCAGGAAGGGGGATGTTATCCAGCCGTAGATGTTCTTGTAGCTCCTGACTGGCAGGAAAAGGAGCCTGGCATCAATGAATACTGCCTTCCCCATCCCCTCATCCCCCCTCCCCGGCGGGGGGCCGAATATCTCCTCGATCCCCTCTATACCCCTCGCCAAGGCCCAGCTCCTCAGTGCCCCCTTCAGGCTGCTCCCGTATATCACTGGAATATCGGTGCCAGCCTCCCTCTGAACTGGAAGATCAGCTATCCCGGAGATTCGGGCCCCGCTTCCAGGATGTAGGGGCGTTAGGGCCCTCAACACGAACGGGATACCTATCTGGAACACCTTCCCCAAAACGGACTCACTCATGGTATCACCCCCAACAAGGGAGAGCCGAAACCCCTCTCCCAGAAGAGGGAGAGCCTCCAAAATGAGAGAGTGAGATCCAACCTATTCGCATCCTCTTTCAGCTTCAGGTAGTAAACGGTGCCGGGAGGTACGGCTGAGTACATCTTCCTGGCCCTCCCTGTCCTCATGTCCCATCCGCTCACCATTAGAGCTTTTCCACCGATCACCAGGGGCCTATCACCTAATTTGAGTATCTCAGGACTACCAGGAAGCCCCTGAAGATCCGGTATCCTAGAATCAAATTCTCCCCTTCTATAGATCGCTGGAGATATCAGAACAGCCTTCACCTTTGTCCCAGCTTCCAACCTGCGATCGCTCAGCCAGGAGGGCATCCACTCCCTCTCATATACTATCGCTGCCCTCCCCTCACCGCCCAGCCTAACGAGACCGGAGAAGGAGAAGCCCCTCTCAAGCTTCTCAGCAAGGAGCATAGCATACCTTAAGCCGGGCCTAGGCCTCCTATGTATCGATGAAAATGTGAACCCCGTCTTAACGGTCCTCCTCCCATCATCTATGTGTATTCCAACCCTTCTCTCCTCAAAATCGAAATTCTCTGGCTTCTTCGGTTTAGCGAACTCCCCATCGGCGTACCTCTCAAGGAACTCGTGATCCACCATCCCGTAAGGTTCGGAGCCAAGGGGCAGCTTGAGGGGCATGTACCTAGCGTAGCCCTCCCCTCCCTCCCTAGCCTCAACGAGGCTCATCTCATCCTCGCCTGCGCTAAGATCTGCCTGTGCGGTGGGCCAGCACCTCTTGTCCTCACTAAGAGAGGTCTTCTTAAGGGCGACCAGATCCGCTGGCGCTGTGAACCAGTACGTCCCCCCGTAATGTATGAAGGGACCGTAGAAAGCGAAGACCGTAGCTTCTCCCCTCTCCTCGCTCTCGCACTCCCCAGAGTCGTCGCATCCCATGCTCAGGTCCTCCACCCTTCCCGTCTTGACCAGGTAGTGTGTCAGGAGAGCGCCCGAGACGGTCCAGGGCAGGGGAAGCCTCAGGCTCCTACCACCCACGTTGAACTCCATTCCCCTCGCATCCCCGAAGAACACGGTATCGAGGGGCTCCAACTCAACGAGCTTGAACTTACTGAGCCTGATCATCTAGACCACCCCACTCATCATCAGCAAGGCCCTCTGGAAGTTGAACAGAGGATGCTGGCTAAGTTCACCTTTCTCCATCTCCAATAGCTTCCTGTAGAAGTTCAGCAGCTCTCTCTTCAGCCTCTCCCTCTCCTCCATATTCACGTGGATGTTCCTCTCTATCGCCCTCTCTATGAGCCCTATGAGGAGATCCTCCTCTTCAACAGTGTCGTAAGCCTTTCCATAGATCTCCAGGTAGCTTAGGAGATCCCTCAAGAAGCTCTTCGAGAGCTTCTTCTCCCTTATCCTCTCCATTATGTAATCTGCGTATTCCTTCACCTTGGGCTCCTCCATCACCCTCAGGAGCTTCCCTGGCAGCACGGCCCTGTCCTCCGAGAGTCCCCTGGTGAGCCTCACGACCGAGCACCTATCCCTCCCCCCTTCCTTAGCGAACTCCTCCTCCTCCCTCAACTTCTCCAGCACCTCAGACATTGGCAGAAGCCTGTGGGCAATCACAACGCCGGAGCTTAGGGTGGCGAGCCTCCCCATCGACATCATCACCTTATCGCGTAGCTTCACCATTTCGGAGCTGTAGGTACTGAACAGCGTTTCAAGAAGCGTTATCGTATTAGAGGCTGGAATCACCGCCAGGAGATCATCCCCCCCTGAGTAGAAGATGAGGCCATCCAGGGACTCAATGACCCGAGGGTATGCCTCGGCGAGCCCCCTTATTATCCTGCTCATCGTCCTGTGTAACGAGGGAGTGACGAACCTCACAGCCTCACAGCACTCAAGCCTCTCGGATACTTGATGATGGATCCTTTTCCTTACAGAGATGCCTTTCTCCAGGAACATCTTCCCAGATATCCACTGCCCCAGCCTATCCCCATCGGAGAGAATGAAGGCAACATAGTTCGAAGGTTCAATTCCCAAACGATCATAGAAATCCTTTAGGCAATCCAAGAGGTTTCTTAGTTCCTCCTTCCATCTAGCTACCTCACCCTCCCCCATCCCCTCCCTCCACTCCACCCTTTCGAGGGAGGCCAGTAGGTTCTCCCAGACCGATTTGAAGAAGTAAGTCCCCGGGACCTTGAGGGGATCCTTCCCCAGCTTGCTCGCAATGAAATCCGTCAATACTTCAGTGCTCTCCTTATCCAACCTCTCAACGAGTTCCGGTAATTCCCTGGAGATCTCGGATATTATCTCCGACGAATATCTACGGGCATGGCTTTCCTCCTCAGCCTTCCTATAAACATCTACGGCAACCCCGATCCCAGAAACCATGGATGAGAACAGTTTTTCCCACTGATCGCTGAGCTTATCCTTCATCTCAGCTATCTCCCTCTTGAGGGGCTTTGTAGCGATATCATCCAACGTCGGTATCTTGCCTAAGGCCTCCCTTATCTTCTCCATTGAGAAGCTCTTCAGAACGCTCCTTACCTCCCTCCCCAGGGCCCTCTCCCATACTGAGAAGAGTGGGCTATCGTCCCCGCGGAAGGACCTAAGCAACCTCTTCATCAGGCAGACTGGGCATAGAGGTTCATCGGGCTCGAGCAACCAGCCGGCCCATCCCCTCTTAGCCCTGAGCTCATTGACAAACTTCTCCCATGAGTTTCCATCGTATAACGGGTTCCTTAAACCGCAGAGCCTGCATCTCCTGCGTACTGGCCTTCCCCCCTCGGAGGAGGGCTCTTCCCTGTACTCAAACTCAGAGAGCAGCTTCCCAGAGGCCATACCTGATTGAAGGGCTAGGTACGCCACTGGATAGAGGAAGGTGCTCAGGATCCGTGGACCGGAAGTCTCATTTCTGATGACTATAAGATCAGCTATATAATCAGCTAAATTTCTCCCATTTTTGCAGAAATAGTTAAGTATCTCCTCAGGAATGATCTCCTTTACTTTCTCCTTTATCCTCTCCCTATCGCTCCCCAGTTCCATGAGCTCCTCGGCCTCGCTCTCCACCTCCAAGAGATCCACCTTATGGTACCTGAGGGAGAGGGGATAGGGCAGATCATACCTCAGCTCTACGTTCAGGTCGAGCATCCCCATAGTCCTCCCCAAGACCTCCCTGAAGAGGCTCCTTACCCTCTCCCCTATCTTTTCCAGCAGACGATCCACCTCCGAGCTTGGAGCTATGAACAGGAATGAGCCAGGGACTGAGGGTATCAGTAGGGCTTTTAAGAACTCCTCCTCAGAGGAGTAAGCGCTTGATATTTCCTCCTTCCTCAATACCCCCTCTGAGAGGAGGTAGAGGTCTATTAGGGGCACTCCCCTGAGGTCAGGGTATATCACGGAGTCGGGCCCCAGCTCCTCAACCACGGGCATCATCGCAGCTATTGAAAGCATGCTCACCAGATAGCTAGATGCCCACAGATCCCTGACCTTCCTGCTCTGCCTTATGAACTCCTGAACTCCCCCTATATCAACGCCAACGAGCGTTTCACCTTCTAGCATCGCTGATGCTGTGATCGCGTGATCGTAGATGCTGTGATCGGGGAGCCTCGTCTCAGCTGGAAGCCAGGAGAGGATGAACCCCCTGAACCCCCTCTCTCCATGTAGGGAATCTAAGTTCCTCCAAAGCCAGAGGAAAGTTTTCCTATGATCTACCGTTCCATCCCTCCTGAACCTCTCCCCCAGATCCCTCAGCTTCCCCTTGATGAGCTCATGCACATCCCTGTGCCTCGCGGAGATCTCCCTCAGGACCTCCCTCAGATTCACTGGACGCAGGGAGGAGGTTCCATTCACCTCAAGGACATTCGGATTCTCCAGAAGGTCGCTTGAGCCATCCCCGCTCAGTGGATGGTAGAGTACTGCCAGATCGCTGGAGGACCACTCTATCATATCACCGAGCCTCGGGAAGGGTATCCTATCGGAAGCCGCTGCCAACCAATCGGCTCTCCTCACTTGATCCTCGAACTCGCTACAATCGACACCTAGGCTATCTGACAGCTCGCTAGCAAGTTCCTCATGCCTGCGGATGCCAAATGCCTTTGTAGGTGGGTCGTGGAGCAGGGAGCAAAGCTTCATCCTCCACCTGTCCTCTCCATTCATCTCAGGGCCGCCTTGGTGAGTAGACTTAAAGCT
>CALJEO010000126.1 GCA_938073845.1 uncultured archaeon | reverse complement strand
CGCTCAGCCGACGTTGAGCGACGTCTTCCTCCACCTGACCGGGAGGGAGATGAGGGACGAGGAGGCTGGATGGAAGGAAGCTGTCAGGATGAGGAATCTAGCCAGGATGAGGTGAATGTTATGAATGAGGGCAAGATAGTCTATGCTATGATCTACAGGCAGGTGAAGAGGTACTTCAGGGCGAGGTCGAGGGTAGTGGGTACGATAGTGAACCCCCTCATGTTCTTCCTCTTCCTGGGCATGGGCTTCAGCGCCTCGATGAGGGGGATCTCGGCGAGCCTGGGCGTGGACTACCTGGCCTTCCTAGCTCCTGGCATAGTTGCGATGACCACGTTCACGGCCAGCTTCATTGGGGGCATCTCGGTGATATTTGATAGGGAGTTCGGCTTCCTCAAGGAGGTGTTGGTGGCTCCAGCAAGTAGGAGCTATGTGATAATCGGCAGGTCCCTCGGTGACTCGTTCACGTCAACTCTACAGGCCCTCCTGATAATGTTCCTAATTTATGCGATATTGCCCCTCAGACTAGCTGGCCTGCTTCCCTCCCTGGCCGTCTGCTTCCTGACCTCTCTCACATTCAACAACCTGGGCATAGCGATAGCGTCCAGGATGAGGAGCCCTGAAGGCTTTCAGCTGTTCGCGAACCTCCTCATGCTCCCTCTAATATTCCTGAGCGGGGCTTTCTACCCGATCAGCAACCTGCACCAGGCGGTGAGGCCCCTCTTCTACCTCAACCCGCTCACCTACTCGGTGGACCTCATGAGGTACCTGATGGTGGGCATGTCATCCATACCCCCTGCACTGGATTCCCTGGTGCTATTAGCGATGGCATCATCCCTCTCCCTGGCCTCAGCTAAACTGTTCAACAGGAGCACCTTGGACTGAGTGCAGCTGTCCAAATTCCACCCAAAAGAGCCTGAAGAGGGGTGATATCTGATGAAGTGGTGTACATGAGACTGAGCACCGGGGCGTGGTCATGCTCAGAGGGGCTTACTGGGAGCCTCCTCAGAGCATCCTCCGGGAAAGGCCTCGTGGCATCCGAAGCCCCTGTCCTCCCTCCTCCCCAGGTTATAGAGGAAATCCCTCAGCGAGTTCCTGGCCTCATCGTAGCTAGAGAACTTACCCAGCCAGATAAATGGCGTAACTCCCCTCTCATTGTCCCTTTCAACTATGAGGACGAGGTAGTCTGGAGGATCCCTCAGTAAGTAGCCCTCAGCCCTATACTCATCCACCCGCCAGGCGCCCCTGCAGATTATATCGATCCTCCCAGCTACCTCAAGCCGCTTCATCCTTCCCCTCCAACGATAACTTGAGGGTCCTCCTTATTAGGCCCTCAGACTCCTCTCCGAGCCACCTAGGCCTTCCTAATATATAGCTTATCTCCTCAAGGCTTGATAGTTTCTCATGTATCTTCAGGCCTAGTCTGCCACTTCTCCTGAGCTCCAGGTCTATTAAGAATTTGTTACCATCCTTTCTGATGGTTAAACTCACGCTGAGATCCCCTTCCCTTAGCTCGATCACATGGCTCCCCGAGGGTTAGCTATATAAGGTTAAGGAGGGCGAGCACCGAGATGCTCAAGCAGTAGTAGGAGAACCAGTGGAGTTTACCCCTCCTCACGAGGGGAATGAGTGACCTTATCGCCAGCAGCCCTACTGAGAAGGAGGAGAGAAAGCCAGCGATGTTCTCTAAACTCAGGACCTCGCTTGGATACCTTAGGGCCTCTAGCATGAGCGCACCGGCTATGATGGGTACGGAGAGGAGGAAGGAGTAGCTCAAAGCCTCCTCCCTACTCAGGCCGGAGATGAGCCCGGCCGCTATCGCGGATCCTGACCTGGATATGCCCGGTATCAGCGAGGCGGACTGCGCAGCCCCTATCAGGAGGGCTCTCCTCGCGTCAAGGGAGCCCCCTCGCTTGGCCCATCTGGTCGAGTAGAGTAGAAGAGAATTCAGGAGGAGGCCAAGAGCTGCTACAGGCTTTGTGAAGGATGCCTCAATCTGATCAGCCAAAAGAAAGCCAACTGAAGCGGCTGGCAGCGTTCCTAAAAGCACGTACCAGGCTAGCCTGCTCTCCTCGCTCAGGGACCTTCCAGCCCTCATATCTGAGAAGCTCCTCAGAAAGCCCCTAAGTGTGCGGGTCACCTCAGCTCTGAACACGAGTAGCACCGAGAGAAGCGTCCCCCCGTGGACCATGGCGTTGAATGGGAGGGAACGGGAGGAAAGTAGATCCTGCAGTACGATGAGATGGGCCGAGCTGCTTATGGGAAGCCACTCGGTAAGGCCCTGAAGGGCACCGAGCAGTAGCGCCTCCTCCAGGTTCATCGGCGATCCCCCGAGGTTAGTGTTAAAAACGTTCCCTTTTTATTTTGTCCTCACAGTCAGTCGCGTGACCCTCAGCGTGCTGAACCATGTGATAGGACCCGTGATAAGGGGTCCCTCAAGCTCCCACACGGGTGCCTCCTACTTCATAGGGAAGCTAGCCAGGGAGCTCCTCTCGGACGAGCTCGTGGAAGCTGCAATCATCTTCGATGAGAGGGGCTCTTACGCTAGGGTATACAGGCAGGAAGCCAGCGACTTGGCCTTCGTCTCGGGGCTCATTGGATTGAAGCTTGAGGATGAGTCCTTCAGGAAGGCGATCGATCTGGCTCGGGAATACGGAGTAGAGGTGAGCTTCCGCTTATCGAATCTGGGCGAGGCTCCCCACCCAAATGAGGTCCTGATGAGGCTTAAGGGGAAGAGAAAGGAGCTGATTATCAGAGCTAGATCAATAGGAGGCGGCATGTTCGAGTTGGTTGAGCTCAACGGCGTCAGGGTGAGCTTGACGGGGAGCGAGTACCTTCACGTCCTCGAGGGCCCCGGAGACCCTCCGAACGAGCTGAAGCGGAGGGGTAGCTTGGTACCGATGGGAAACCACTCCATGATCCTGATAAGGAGCATAGAGAAACTTTCAGACCTGGATGAGGGATGGTCTGTTGAGTCGAGGGTGATAGAGCCCACTTTCCTTCCCATAAGGGGTAAAGCTGTCTTTTCAAGCGCTGAGGAGCTCATACGCCTCTGTGAGAGGGAAGATATCGGTTTGGGGGAGGCGGGCATGCGCTACGAGTCCGAGCTGCTGGGGATGGGTGAGGATGAACTGACTGAGCTCATGCTGAGCAGGTACGAGGTGATGAGGGGATCCATAGAGTATGGCTTGAGCGATGAGGTCAAGCTCAGGGTCCTCAGACCCTCAGCCAGCTCCATTTACGCGAGGCTCCTAAGGGGGGAGCTTCCCGTGGGAGGGCCTCATGCTAGGGCAGCTGCACTAGCCATGGCTGTGATGCACGCGTGCAACTCCAACGCCCTTGTGGTCGCGGCTCCAACCGGAGGATCTGCAGGTGTCATCCCAGGTGTTTTAGCGACTTTGGAGGAGCTGGGTCTCTCTGAGCGAGACATAGTGAGGTGCCTTTTCGCGGCAGGGGCTGTGGGTCTCCTAATAGGCAGCAGAGCCACATTCGCCGCTGAGGAAGCCGGCTGTCAGGTCGAGATAGGCGCCGCCGGTGCGATGGCCTCAGCCCTTGTTGTGGAGGCCTTCAAAGGCTCCTGTGAGCAGGCCCTGAATGCTGCAGCTATATCCCTTCAGAACATAGTTGGGATGGTCTGCGATCCGGTGGGAGGGTACGTTGAGGTCCCATGCCACACTAGGAACGCTATAGCAGCTGCCTCAGCGTTCTTGAACGCTGACCTCGTGATGGGAGGTTATGAAAACCCGATACCGCTTGATGAAACGATAGACGCTATCTACTCAGTGGGGAGGATGCTTCCGAGCGAGCTCAGATGCACGGCTATGGGGGGTCTCGCAGCCTGCCCATCGGCGGCCAGGTTCAGGTAGTTCTAGCCTCCTTCAGGTGCCTATCCAACCACTCAGCTATCCTCCTCAACCTCTCCACTCTATGCCTCGGCTTCCCGCTCCTGCTGAGATCATGGTTCTCCTTGGGGAATATCAATAGCTCCGCTTCTACTCCTAGGACCTTGAGGGCAGTGAAGAACTGGAGAGCCTGGTCTAGCCAGCATCTGTAGTCCTCATCCGCATGTATTATCAGGGTGGGGGTCCTCACGTTCCCAACGTAGGCCAAGGGGCTCTTCTCCCAGTACTTGGCGAAGTTATCCCAGGGATGGCCTCCTATCTGATCCGGGTTGAAGAAGAATCCTATGTCAGTGGTACCGTAGTCGCTTATCCAGTTGCATATGCTCCTCATAGTCACAGCCGCCTTGAACCTATCTGTGTGCCCT
>CALJEO010000125.1 GCA_938073845.1 uncultured archaeon | reverse complement strand
CCTGGCCAGCGTCGGAGAGATAGTCACGGAGAGGAGCGGCGTCGTCAACATAGGTCTGGAGGGTATACTGGTGATCTCAGCCTTCATCTCATCCCTCGTAACTTTCAGCACGGGTAACCCCTACCTGGGGTTGCTGGCGGGAGCTCTCGTGGGCCTCTCCGCTGGCCTCGTGCACGGAGCGATCAGCATTCACCTGAGGGGAGATCAGATAATAGCTGGGGTCGGTTTCAACATGCTAGCTTACGGAGTGAGCATAATAGGTTTGATAAACACATGGGGACACCATGGAGCCTCTCCAATGGTCAGCAAGATGCCATTCATTGGAGCCAAGCTTTACCTATCCCCAGCGCTTCCGCTGGCCTTAGCCTTAGCCCTTGCCTGCTGGTACTGGTTATTCAGGACGTCATCAGGCCTGAGGCTCAGGGCCTGCGGTGAGGACCCAAGGTCTGCCGAGGCCATGGGCGTCAACGTCACGAGGACCAGGTTCTTAGCTACGCTGCTCGGGGCCACGCTCACCGGGATAGGAGGTGCGTACATGGTGGTGGGGTGGATAGGACAGTTCACCAGGCACATATCAGCGGGCAGGGGATTCATAGCCCTAGCTGTAGTAGCTTTGAGCGGTTGGAATCCCTTGCTAGCAATAGCTGGCAGCATGCTCTTCGGCCTTTTCGATGCAATCTCCCTCTACCTACCTGTTAAGATGCAGCTCACCTACCCGGGCCTGACCCTAACCTCACTATCCTACATCTTCAGGACGGTACCCTATCTAGCCGTCCTGATCACCGTCAGCTTCCTCTTCAGGAGGGGAAGGGCTCCTAGGGAGCTCGGGAGGGCTTACGTCAAGGAGTGAGTATTTTTATTAATTGAGGGGATGGTGGCTCATGCCTTGGACGGGACCCCTCACCCCCAGCGGCAGATCCGCTCTGGTACCAGAGGGCCCTTGGATCTACTTGATGGACGCTGTCGCTGTGCACGCTAAGGGTAGCGCTGAGAGGATCAGCCAGGTCCTGCCTCCGGGGGCCAAGCCCCTGGGCGACCTCTGGTTCTACATCGCCGACATAATATCGTATAGCAGCAGCTCAGAGGAGATGAACTACCTCTCCCCAGATCTCCTTCAGTATAGGGAGGCAGCCGTTTTCGTTAAGATTGAGCTGAACGGTAGGAAGCATGCTTACTGTCCCTTCATGTACGTGGATAACGATGTATCACTGGTGAGAGGTCTCATGTTCGGGTTCCCGAAGAAGATGGCTAGAATAGAGATTACCAGGTTCCACGAGCTCTTCGAGCCCAAGAAGTACGGTGGCTCAGCCTACAGAGCTGGTTACAACCTTCTCAGGATAGCTGTAGAACCTAAGGCTAAGGCTGAAAGGATCCCCTTCGATGATTTCGGGAGCTGGCTCCTCAGGAGGTACTTCAAGCCCATGGGAGTGGATGAGCTCGTGGAGTTCGTCCCGGAGGTTCATTACTCCAGGATCCTCTCAGGCGAGGGTTTCTTGGAGCTGGGAGGGGGATTCAACGATGAGCTGGATTTCTTTGAGCCCTCAGAGCTGCTGGGAGGTTACCTCTACTCCCTCAGGCTGAGGGCGAGCGAGATAAGGTCTCTGGGGAGTCTCGAATGACCCGCGCTGACCTTGAGGATTTGGTGAGGAGGCTCGGCGGGGAGATTGTGGAGACCCGGAGGGAGGTACTGACTGTTAAGCAAGCCGCTGAGGAGATGGGGGTTCCAGAGGATCAGATAATAAAAACGCTGGTCATCCTGACTCCGGAGGGAGCTCTACTGGCGATCCTGAGCGGTATATCCAGGCTAGATCTCAAAAAACTGAATGGTAGGCTCGCTACTCCTGAAGAGGTCAGGGAGCTCACCGGGTTCGAGGTGGGTGAGGTGCCCCCAGTGGGAATCCCCATGAGGACGCTGGTCGACAGCAGGGTCCTGGAGAAGGAGCTCGTCTACGGAGGGGGAGGCTCCAAGAGGAGGCTGGTAAAAATATCTCCTAAGGCCATCGTGGAGCATCAGGGAGCTGAGGTAGCTGACTTAACGGCTCGCTAACATTATTAAGCATTAACGAGGTGATCTCCGGATGCCTAAGGTCAAGGTAAGGTTCTTCGCTTTCTATAGGGAGATAGCTGGTACTGATGAGATATACCTAGAGCTGTCAGAGGGATCTAAAGTATCCGATCTCCTCAGAGTGATCGAGGAGAGGCTCGAAGGGTTTAAGGGTAAGCTCCTGAACAGGAAGATCGGTGCTAGGAGCTATATCATAGTGAGGAGAGGGGAGTGGCCGAATATGGATGATCCCCTCGCCGAAGGGGATGAGTTCTCGCTCTTCCCTCCACTAGGAGGAGGGTTCGCGGGTATCTAAGCTACCTTCCGATTGTACTTAGCTTGGCAATGGGTCCTATCGATCGGATGGTAGTATTGCGAACGTGATTTGCTAAACGCCGCATGCTATCGACCTCCGTGCGCTAAATCCCCCACTGGAAAGCGAAGCAAAGCATTACTCCAGACGTGAACCTGCCCCCGTTCGGAGACTGAGGGGAGCCCTTAGCATGGTCGTTCCCCATATGCTGGCTCGCCCTACAGCAACCCTGTTGGTTACTGTGATCAGCACAGGGTGATCAAGCTGACTGAGAGGGGGCTTTGGGCCCCGATGAACCTAGGGCCCCGAGCTTGTGATTCCCGAGAGCTACGTGAGTCTGAAGGGCTACGTAACTCAGAACCCCTCGCTACTCCAAAAGGAGGGTAGCGACTTCCTCGACCTCCGCGGCCACCTGATCTCAGGGTGCCCCCTATGAGCCTCCTGGCTCCTAAGCTGCTTTCAGGGTCCAGCGAACCTTCAATGATGGATCTCTGGGGAGATCTGTCCCTAGCCCAAAGCGATCCGCATCTTAAAACCGGAAAAGTTTGGGGCTCGTGCCAGAAGCTCCACCCCATGGGATCCCGAGAGGGACCGTGGTGAGGTTAAATTAGGTACCATCAGAGGACCGGTATGAGCCCCTCCGGGGAGGGACCGAGTGTAGAGAGGGACGAGCTCCTCTGCTCGGGAAGGAGAGTTAGGCTTTACAAGAGAACCGTATCCGTTATGGGAAGGGAGGTCTACAAGGACCTCGTCTCCTTCGGGGAGTCCGTGGTGATACTCCCGTTGCTGGATGACGGAAGGGCTGTGTTCGTCAGGCAGTGGAGAGCCCCGCTAGGGAGGTGGATCCTCGAGCTACCGGCTGGAAGGATCGAAAGCGGAGAGGATCCTGAGGAGACCGCCCTTAGAGAGCTGGAGGAGGAGACAGGCTACTCAGCCGAATCCATTGAGAGGATAGCTTCAGCTTGCGTCTCCCCCGGCTACAGCGATGAGGTCATCCACATGTTCATCGCTAGGAAGCTCCGGGAGGGACGCCCTCATCCCGAGGCCGGAGAGCTCCTGAGCGTGGTCATCATGAGGCCCGAGGATTACCTATCGGGCAGCGAGGAAGTTAGGGACCTGAAGTCTCTCGCTCTAGTGCTCCTATACCTAAGCGGGATTAGAGCTATCAAAGACACCTGTGACGCCCCTATGCGTCCATTATAGCTGCCTACGGTAGCTGAGCCCCGTTCTATGAGCACTGCTGCCATCCCAGCTGGGCGGTAGCCCTGTGCTATCGCCCGCATGCGCGGAACCCCCCTGGGGAGGAACACGGTACGTCAGGGCTACTCAAAGATCCTGGGATCCCGTTTAAGGTATCACCCCACCCGCATATAGAGCGTGAAAGTACTCAGAGAGGCCATCCCTATCTAATATCCTTTTAAAGGCCAGAATATCATGTTTCTCGCGATAGTGAGCCGAAATTCCATCCTGAGATCCCCGAGGACTTCCCAACCTCAAGCAACGGCTCCCGAGATACCGTTGACAGCTCCGGCAAGGGCCGAGTAGATCTCGCTGAGAGTGAAGGGTATCTCCATGTTGGAGCCTTTAGAGCCCCAGATCACGTTGTTTTTCATCCAACTCCCCACTCCTTAAGGCCTCCTTGAATATCGCAAGCCCATTCACACGTTCCTCAACCCTCATTGATGAGATCCTGCAGCTCCTAGGAAACCTGTAAGTTCAATAGTGTCGACAAACATCGAACATCATCGCATAAAACTTCACCAAATAAGCTGTCGAAATCATGACTACGGGTGTTGTGCGGGATCCCCCGGAGTTTTTTATATCTCCTCTCCCTCAGTCCCTGTTATGAGCGAGACGTACGCATTGCTCCTGGTGGTGGTTTCCTTCGCAGTGCTATTTACAATAGGTCTGTGGAGAAGTAATAAGCTCTTCAGAAATTACGCTAATCTAATTAGAGATTACTCATCTCCCATCTCAGATTACGTAGGTTTCACCAGGTATGGAAGGGGATTTAAGGCCCTCTGCATACCTAAGAAGCGTGATGTTTTCACTAGAATAGATGCCACAGTCTCCCTGACTTGGAGAGAGAATCCCATGTTCTATCTGATGTCCCCGCTCTTTAGGGATAGGGATCGCCTCATCCTCTGGGGGGAACTGGCTAAGACGCCCAGGATCGACATAGAGTTGGTGAGGAGGGGAACCCGGAGCGGCGAGGATAGGTCCCTTAAGGAGGTTCGATTTGACGAGTTTGGGATCACTCTGCTCACGGATCAAGTGAGCGAAGCCAGGAGGTTCTTAGAGAGCATAAGATATGAGCTCGGGAACTCACTGGATTGTCTCGAGTATCTCAGGCTGGGGAGGGACTTCAGGTGGGTGAAGGTGATGGGGAGGATAGAGAATGGAGATTCCATAAGGAAGATGTTTGATCTGCTCCTAAGGGTAGGGGAAAGAGCATCTAACTTCTGACTCACTGAATTAGATCGAGCCCCCCGCTCTCCAAAGCGTCAGCCACCTTGCTTAGCATCCCAAGCCCAACGACCTCCCTCTCGTAAAGGGGTACGTAAGCCCTCACTAGACCGGGGAACTTCCTTTGGATCGTCTCGAGGTACCCGTCCTGCTCCCTCAGCTTGTTGACGACGTAGGGTGAGGGGTTCTCCACATTCCCCAGGGACCTCGGTATAACCCCGTTGACCACCACCCCACCCACGGGTATCTCGAAGGCCCTGACCCACGTTATGAACCTCTCTATGACAGCTATCGGAAGGGCTAGAGGTAAGGTAACGAAGAAGAAAGCAGTCCTTCCAGAATCCGTCAAT
>CALJEO010000124.1 GCA_938073845.1 uncultured archaeon | reverse complement strand
CCCGTGACCCCATCCCCCACAGCCATGAAGAGAGCCGAAGCCACGCCAGCCTTAAGGTCTACGTACCAGAGACCGCATATCACAGCTGTCCACGTAAGGCAGAACCAGACCTCCCCCCAGTTCCCCTCCACTTGGAACCAGTCGAACCTCTTACCGAGGATCCTCGGTAAGAAGGTCAAAGCGAACATGCCCAACCCTCCCATCAGGGGTATGGCGGGTGTCTCGAAGATGTATGGCACTAGGAGCGCAGCAACACCTCCTGTTAATATGTGGATCACTTTCCTAGCTACGTAGAAGTTCTGCCATTTGGCCATCCTCCTGGCTATCACAAAGATTACCAAGAGTATCCAGATCACCAGAATCATCAGCCAGAGGAATTCCAAAAGACTGGGTTTGAAGTAAAGGTATGAATATAACGAGACTACTGAGATCAGAGCTAAGAGGAGCGAGCTTACGAGTTCCACTCTCATCTCATCAACGGGTCCAGTATATTTTAAAAAAGGGTCCCATCTTATGTGAAAAATATCTATTGCTAGTTATCTTCATTGAAAGAAATAAGAACAATTTTTGATAATTTTGGAAATATAATATCTTATAATTCCCAGAGAGATTTATAACCCGACTGCGTCCGGATCCCCGTGAGGGTCCTGCGTTTACTGGAAGAGGTCAGAATTGGAAAGTCCCCTACGGATGCCGAAGTGGCGGAAGCCCTGAGAGATCTCAGGGAGAGATTTCCTGAGGTATCTCCCGATCTTCTCTCCGAGAGGTACAGATCACCCCTGAGGGAGCTCATAAAGAGGGGGTTATTGATGGCGGACGAGGACTTATTCTTAGCTTGCGAGGAGCATGATTCACTCAGGAGGGAAGCCTATCAAACGGTGAGATCCATGGAAAGGGATGAGCTGGAAGTTGCCTCAATCGAGATAATAGCCAAGAACTTAGAGAGAACACTCCTAGGAAGCTTCTTATTGAGAAGAGTGGGCTGATCGGGGCGGGGGGACTCGAACCCCCGGCCTGCCGGTCTCTGTGGGAGCTGCCGCTGACGGAGCGTCAACAGACGCCCACTACAGCCGGCCGCTCTACCAGGCTGAGCTACGCCCCGCTCCCGGTGCTCGTCCCATGAGGTAATATATTAACATTAACTGTGTAGGGGTTCATAGGATCCTGGCCTCAAAGCTAACTTCCATTTCCCCAGCGACCCTTTGGAAAACGGAGAAGTCATCTCTGCTCCTGGTAACTATAAGCACCTCCTCGAAGGGAGAACCAATCAACTCCTCAAGCAATATCCTGATGGATTCCTCCACAGGGACCCCGCCTACGCCAGCACCCATGGCGGGGAAAGCTATTCTTCTAACTCCCATTTCAACTCCCCTCTTGATGGAAGCCCTCACGGCGGCCCTGACGTAATCCGAGCTACTCGCGCCGCCTGGGCTCTCCACAGTAGGGGCATGTATGATGTACTTCGCTCTTAACCTACCGGCGGAGGTCTCAATAGCCTCTCCTATCCTGACAGGGGCCTTCCTAATGGCTTCTCTCTCTATCTCCTCACCTCCCTTCCTCTTTATCGCTCCCGCAACCCCCCCTCCCATTATCAGCATTGTGTTGGCTGGGTTCACGATGGCATCGGCATCGACTTCCGTTATGTCACCTAATATCAGGATAACCCTAGGCATGCTCTCATGGCTCGAGACCCACGATTTTAATCTTTGCTACTCAGGTCCTCAGCTCTGAGCATCCTGGGGACACCCCCCTCTACACTGAATTTCGAACCGCAGCCCCTGCAGAGCAGGGTCCCCATCACAACCTCCAGGCCCATGCACTTAACACAATCATCAGGATCCTCCGGCTTTGACTGGGTAAATGCACACCACTTCTCACAAATGGGCTTATCCGGAACATTAGGGAGCCCTCCCTCCTCTTCCTCCCTCTCCACAATAAGTTCTAGGGGAAAGCTCAGGCAAGAGGGGCATGCTAGGAGGTCCAGGAGTCTTCTCTTCAAGCGACCACCTCCTCGGAATTTCTAATCAGCTGCTAGATGGATTTAAAACTGATTCCTCATAAGCCCAATGTGAGTCAAAACCTCAGCTGGCTATCGGAATGCAGGATCTATTATCGTTTATTAACGCCGTCGAAATAGAGGCCGGGGTGGGAACCTGTCCGATGACCATAGGTTCGAGCTTCAGGTGATCAAGCAGAGCAGAGCTATTAAAGTGGACAGGGGATATAAGGATAAAATAAAAGAACTTTATGGGGACAGAGTAATATCTAAATTTTCCAAAGATGCCGTGGAATGTCCCGTTATTGGCAGGATGGTCAGCTTCCTGACCTGCATGGGATGCCCCAACTACGTCAGAAGGTTCAAGGGGCTCGTCCACTGTAAGGGCGAACCTCTGCAGAGCTAGCCTGAATAAATGAGCCCAGGTAAGACCGCTTAGCACACTGAGAGGACTTAGGGTTTGAAACGTGCTAAGAGGGTAAGTATGCTGGACGCATACCCCTCAGGGAGGGGCCCACTCCAGGCAGCCCTTCTGGATAGACGGAGCCCCACAGAGCAATCGGTGGTAACCATCATAAGCGGACTTTGAATGGCATCCGTTGGATGAAATGGATCATGGTGACTTCACCCGATACCCCATAACCTCCCTCCCGGATCTCCTCAATAGCAGCAAAACTGTGGTAGCTGATATCATAGAGGCTAAAACCCCGAAAGCCAGGAGGATCGGGAGCCATGGAGGTTCTCCGGGACGCGGGATCCCCACAGCGGATGGTGTCTCGTTGGGACTCTTCGCCCTGACCATAGGCCCCACCGTAGCATTACTACTCACGTTCTCACCCAGGGTAGTGTAAACCGCCTCAGGGACCTGCCTGCTGTAGTAGTTTATCGTAAGGAAGTACCATGGGAAGAGCATCAACACGCCGATTAGAAGACCAACCACAGCGCCCCTTATGATTAGCTCCTTCGGAATTGTTATAGAGGCTCTGATGATCTCGAAGATCCTCTCCTTATCCTCACTATGGACAGGAAGGATTATGAATGCTGAGGAAGCGAGCGTGTATAGGGTCTTCTGTCCCCTCCTGCCCGCCATCCTAACCAGGGGCCTTATCAATCCGGCATCCTTGAGCTTCTCTATATGAAATATGACCGTAGTCAATGGGACCTCCAGCTCCTTGGAGAGATCGTTAGGACTCATGGGTCTCTCCCTCAGAAGGGCCAAGATCCTTCTGCCCATATCGCTCGATATCTCCTGGCCCAGGACCTTCAGCCTCTCATCCTCTAGCGTGAAAACTTCCCAATCCATCCTCCCCGGTCAATGGTACGGATACGAGATTTAAGTCATTCCCATAGCTTCGAATCACTCCGAACCTTTTGGACCACTCTACCATTAGCTTAGATGCATCGAGTAGATCGCGAACTACGTGATCAGAGAGCTCCACTATCCTCTCGGACCTGGGTCTGAAGGCTATCTTGAGACCCAAGCTCATCTCGAATACCGAGAGGTCGCTATCACCATCCCCGACGAAGACCACCCTGCTGAGAGGTACCCCGTGATGGCGAGCCACTTCCTCCAGGACATCTCCCTTCCTATGAGGGGGGAGGTCCTCTATCAACCCCCTGACCTCATTCCCCTCGATTAGGAGTCTCGCGCTTTTGCAGAAATCCATTGCGAGCTTTTCGCATATTCTAGAAGCTATCACGTCCACTCCTGAGCTTATTACTCCCACAATGAAACCGTAATCCCTAAGGATCCTTATAGATTCCTCAGCATTATCCGTCATCCTTATCTCATCTATCCTCCTGAGCACCTCGGAGAAATCCTTACCCTTCCACGTTGAGATGTCCAGCTCCGCCCACTCGCTGTAACTTATCTCACCCCTTTCATACATGAGCCTGTAAACGGAGGCCTCCTCCTCGGTCCCCAGGATCCTGTGAATGAACTCCCAAGAGCTAGTTATGTCAATGAGCGTCCCGTCCATATCGAAGCAGGCGATGAACCTCATCGCTACCGTCCGTTCTGGAGGCTCAATAAAATCATGCGCCCGCGCTGCCCACTCCGTATCCTCTCGCTTGGTGATCTCACCGATATTCCATTGAATGCAATACTGAACGGACCGAACATTTTAAAGAGGTCTCGGGACATTCCCAAGTGAGGAGGTAGGTAGGTTGCGGGAAGGTCCCATATCACTGATGCAATTGGGTCAGAGCGATTGGCTCTCATGGATATTCTTCATAATGTTCATCATGATGATGCAGTTCTACGCTAGTAGGCTCCAAGCCCAGATATGGATAAGCGAGATAAGTAGGGCCTTATCAAAACTGGAGGAGTACAGCAATGATTCGGCGAGGAAGTTCGTTGAAGAGGCCTCAAAATACGGGAGATCCCAGGATGAGATCAGGACGATGTTCGAGAAGGTTAGGGGCTTCTTCCTAATAGAACCCGTCACCCTGGATCCTTACGGGGCAATAAAAAGGATGGAGCATCTACTAAATGTTATGAGGAGTCATCTAAATGCTACAATGATGGAAATAGCTCCCAAAGCTGATGGATGGAAGAGATCGAACCTCAGGGATCAGATGGCTGGGGCCCTCACGCTCGATATGATCTACAGGATAATCAGGCACTACTTCATCCTGGGAAGGAAGACTCAGAACTTGATATACATAGCTCAGATACAGATGCTGCTCCCCGAGATAATGAGGATAGCCAAAGCCTACTGGAAGGCGGGGGATGCCTTCAGACTGGGAATACCGATAGGTGATGGTATAGGCCCGCTCGTGGCCCTCAGACTTATAGGGAACGCGGAGCCATCTGAGATCGCTGAAAACATATTGGGAGCTGAGGTGGAGATTGAGGGTAGGAAGGTCATGGTGGTGAAGGCGAAGGGCCCCGGATCCGAGGTTGGGAGGCCGGGCCTGGCCATCGAGAGGTTGGTCGAGGGAAGGGAGGGCAAGGTCTCCCTCATAGTGACGATAGACGCTGCCTCCAAGTTGGAGGGAGAGCCCACCGCGGAGATAGCTGAGGGCATAGGGGCAGCTATAGGAGATCCCGGACCTGAGAAGTATAAGATAGAGGAGGTAGCCACCAAGTATGGGATACCTCTTCATGCCATCGTGATAAAGGAGGATCACCTGGACGCTATAACGAGCATGGGTGAGGAGATAGCTAGGTCCGCGGACGAGGTGATCAAGAGGGTGAAGGCCATAATAGGATCGAAGACGATGCCCGGAGATTTTGTGATAGTAGCAGGCATAGGGAACACGATGGGCGTAGGGAACAAGATGGGAGGTGCTTGAGGAGTGTCAGATGGGAAAAAGAAGGTTCCCTATGGATTTTACATAATATGGGTACTATCTCTAGCCGGAATACTGATAATCTCCACGGTTTTCCTGTACTTGGGCCTGAGCAACCTCAAGGAGATCACCGGAGAGTCCTTCCTAAACATCATTATGGGGATTGCTGGACTGGGGATAGCGGCTAAGGTGGGCTACGACATGTTCAAAGCGAGGATCTCGTTAAAGGAAGAGGCCTTCGAGGTCTTAACGGAACTTCTATGTGTGATCTGCGGGGAGAAGATCTTGAGAGAGTTTAAGGAAGGGGATTACGTTGGGAAGGTATCCGAGGATGTGTGCCCGAAGTGTCAGAGCTCACCGTCCATAGTGGCTATATACTCAAGGACTCCAAAGGGGAAGGAGAAGAGATATTGATGCGGTGAACCCGATTGAAAGCTAAGATACATGTAGTCCCCTGCATAGTGGTCTTCAATAGGGAGGGGAAGGTCCTACTGCTTAGGAGGGCCAAGGGTAAGAGGAACGGTGGCAGGTGGGAGATTCCAGGAGGGAGCCTTAGGTACGGAGAGTCTCCAAGAAAAGGTGCTATTAGAGAACTGATGGAGGAAACAGGACTGAAGGTGAGCCCTTTATCGGTCTTTCCGGTCGATACGTTCGGCTTCCTCTACCCGGACATGGGGGTCGAGTTCGTAATCCCCCTCTACTCAACGATGGTCGAGGACTTCGAGCCCAGGATAAGGGAGGATGAACACGACGGCTGGGGATGGTTCACGGTGGAGGAGGTCAAGGAGATGGAGCTAAGGGATGAGAGCATGAAGGGAGCTTATATAATGGTCCTAGCTGCCAAGAGGTTGTTAGAAAATGCTTCGATAGGGACATCATCCGAACAGAACGGACTCCCTCCCGAATAACCTCGCACTGATTAGGAGGAAGAGTATCAGGTAGGCGATCGAGGAAGCTAATGATACAGCTACGGCGAGCGGATCACTGGCTCCGAGGATCATGTCCCTGGCGAACATAGCCAGGCTTGTAACGGGGAGCAACCTGAGCATGGGGTGCATTGAGGCAGGGGAGTAAGGCACCACCACCATGGGGAGTATCAGAACGAAGACAAGAGCCCCTACGTACTGCTCAGCTTCTTTGAACGTTTTGGCGAATGAGGAGGCCGTGACCAGTACCGCGTTTCCGGTCAGTCCTCCGAGGATAACCGTCAGGAGTACCCCAACCACCGCGTAAATCAAGTTGGAAGGGCTGATAGCTAGCTGAGCTCCCTGCACTTGGCTCTCCCCTGCTAAGGAGACGCTCAAGGAGAGGCTTATGCCCAACATCGCCGAGAAAAGCACGGACAACCCACTTATCACGGAGAGGACTATGAGCGCGGCAAATTTACCAGTGAGTATCTCCATCTTGCTAATTGGATTCGTGAACAAAGCCTCTAAAGTTCTCCTCTCCCTCTCACCCGCTACCATGTCTATGGCGAATGTCCCAGCGCCCGTTATAGCGATCAGACCTACCATCATCGGCAAGATCATCGCTGCTATCGTCTCCCCCATCCCAACCTCCTCGCCAGATCTCGTGACCTGCTTCGCTACTGTGAGCACCGGATTGACGTAATCCATCGTCAAGTTGATCTTCTCGAGTCTTTCGAGAAGTATCTTCCTTGAATAAGAGTTTATGGGATCGCTTAAGAGTCCTATCGCTAGGGAGGACTTCGTGCTCAGTGGGTCGTAGTAGTATAATATCTGGGAGCTCCTGCCCTCACTCAAGTTCCTATGGAAACCGGCAGGTATCTCCACAAGAAGGTCCACCTCCCCATTGAGTATCATATCCGTGTAGTTACCGTTACAATCGGTTTTCACGATTATGTGGGCTCTATCAGATATGGATGTGAGATAGCTAGTTAGCTCAGTGACCTGATCATCGCAGACCAAGACCATCACCTTGGGAGGAACTGTCCTAGGGCTGAGCATCA
>CALJEO010000123.1 GCA_938073845.1 uncultured archaeon | reverse complement strand
GTATGATAGAGAAATCCGAAGAGATCATGCTCGTGATCAAGACTCATCGGGCCAAGATAAGGGAGCTTGTGGACTTCATAGGGAAGGAGCATCCTTACGAAGTCCCGGAGGTTATAGTATTACCGGTCGAGATCTACGGGGAGAGTTACCTGAGGTGGATGGAGGATGTCACGCTACGAGAGGCAGCTGAGTCTGATAGGTGAAGAAGGCCAGGAAAAGCTCAGGAAATCGCTCGTAGCGATAGTAGGAGCTGGGGGGATAGGCTCTCCACTCTCCCTCTACTTGGCCTCAGCTGGCGTGAACCTGAGGATAATAGATGGGGATCTCGTTAGTTTCAACAATCTCCACAGGCAGATAATATACGGAGAGGACGACCTAGGGCTTCCCAAAGCTTTAGTTGCGGAGAGGGAGATAAGGAGGAGGAATTCGGATGTGAGGGTTGAGGGTGTGACGGAGAGGCTGAGTGAGGATAATGTGGAAGATCTACTGAGTGGAGTAGATCTCGTAATGGATGCCTCAGATAACTTTAAAACTAGATACATAATCAACGATTATTGCGTTAGAGAAAATGTACCACTCATCTACTCAGCGATAAATGGTTTCTACTTTGCCACGTCGTTCATATTGCCTAGGAGGACCGCGTGCCTCCGTTGCCTGTTTCCCTCGGTTGAGGAGTCAGGGCCGGTACCCGTCATCGGAATGACGCCAGCTATAGTGGCCTCGATAGCGGCAACCGAGGCTTTGAAGTACTTAACGGGACTGGAGGTCGCGCTCGCTGGAAAGCTGCTCTTAGGAGATTTGAGGGGTATGGAGTTCACTTTAATAGATGTTAGCAGAAATAAAAATTGCCATACATGTGGTAAATATTAAAGATCTTCCAAATTTATGTCGCTGTTAAGGAACTTCTTTATCTTATCTGTCAGCTCCTCCCTCCCCACCCTCACCTGCCTCATCGTATCCCTATCCCTCAGAGTGACGGTATCATCCTCGAGCGTTTGATAGTCTACGGTAACGCAAAGGGGAGTACCTACCTCATCCATCCTCCTGTACCTCCTGCCTATCGTTCCGGAGTCGTCGTAGAAGGCGAGAATCCCCTCTTCTACTAGATCCAAGTATATTTCCCTAGCCCTTTTAGGTAGATCATCCCTCTTCAGGAGAGGGAAAACACCCACCTCTATCGGTGCCAGGTTCCTCGGGAGCTGAAGCCAGACCCTATCCCCGTCCTCCCTGTAAGCGAGCATGATCTCGTGGAAGATCACTCTGTCCACTCCTATTGAGGGTTCATACATGTGGGGCAGGAACCTCCTATCGCCCTCAGGGCTCGTTATCCTCAGATCGACCCCAGATACCCTCATGTGCCCGGAGAGATCATAGTCCGTCCTGTAAGCGTTGTTCACCAGCTCAACCCACCCCAGGTCCTCGGTGTACACCTCCAGGTCCCAGTGAACCAGTGAATAGTGGGCTTTCTCTCCCTCTATCAGCTCCCTGTATCTCAGTCTCTCCAATGGGAAACCCAGGACCTCATTGAAGAACTTCTGATAAATGACCAGCCAGTAAGTTATCAAGCTGTTGACGGTGTAACCACTGCTCAGAGCCTCCCCTGCAGTCATCTCTGAGATATTGCCAGACTCCCTATCCTCCCTCCTCAGGAACCTCAGCCTGTAGTCTAGGTAGGGCTTCACTTTCTCCCCGTAGACATCATCGGGATCCTCAGGATCGAAGAATATCTGGACCTCGAGTTGCTGGAACTCCCTCATCCTGATTAGCGCCCTCCTCGGGGAGATCTCGTTCCTGAAGACCCTCCCGACTTGGCCCAGTGCGAACGGTAGTTTGCCTCTAGCCACCATGAATGTCTTCCTGAACTCAATCACGCTACCTTGCGTCGTTTCCGGCCTGAGAGCAGCGTTCGGCTTCTCAGCCTCCGCTCCCACGGCCATCGTGAACATCAGGTTGAAGTTCCTGAGCTCCCCCCATTCCGAGGATCCGCAGTTAGGGCACCTCAGGCCATTATCTAGGACTAATCTGAGGAGCTCAGTGTCAGGAAGCCCTTCTATGTTCTCTTCAATGCCAAGAGCCTCCTCTATCAGCTTATCTACTCTGAACTTCGAGTAGCACCTCTTGCACTCTATGAGTTTATCGAAGAAGTGCTCCAGATGCCCAGAAGCCTCGAAGACCTTTATCGGTAGGATGTTCGGGGTCTCTATCTCATTGACTCCTTCCTTCAGAACTATCTCCCTCCTCCAGAGCGATATCAGCTTCTCCTTCATCCTCACTCCAAGAGGCCCGTAAACGTAGAAACCTGCCGGTGAGTCCGCATATATTTCCTTAGCTGATGGCCAGAAGAAACCCCTCCTACTCGCGAGCTCCACCACCTTATCGTATACTCCCCTCATTCTCGAACACCCAGCTCACTATCTCCTCCGGTATCCTGGCCTTCCTAACGAGTTCGAGGACGTCACCTCTATCAGAGAACTTCCTCATGAAGTAGTTAACGGTCTCAGCATACTCCCAGAAGTAGACCACCCAGGCCTCAGTTTCCTCGGAGTAATAGTCGGGCCTGAGTTTACTCCAGGGCTTGTAGTGCATCGTGGCTACCCTGACCTCTGCCGCACCCCTCTCGAGGACGTGATCCCTAGCTACGATCAGGCTCTCCCCCGTATCAGCAACGTCATCCACCAGCAGGACCCTCATACCATCCAGCCTGCAGCTCACTGGTTCCACTATCTCCGCGACTTTCTTCGACTCCAAAGCATCATAATGGATGACTCTCATGATCTTTATGTCCCTGACATTGAGCAGGTCACTGAGCAACCTAGCTAGAACGACGCCTCCTCTGAGGATAGCTACTATCACATCCGGCTTGTAGCCAGATTCCACTACCTTCCTAGCTATCCTCCTGGCATGGATGAGGGCCTCCTCAGGACTCACATTGAGGAACTCCAAACTCACACCTCCGGACACTTACAGGGGATTGAGGAGCATTTAGGGCAACCTTTCCCATACCTCCGCGTAAACGCTTCCTCAAGATCAACTCCTAGGAGTTCAGAAACGCTCAAGAGCCATGCTAATGAATCAGCAAGCTCATCCTCGACATCTCCGGGATTCTTACTCCTTATCGCCCTGAACAACTCCCCGATTTCCTCTCCCAAGTGGAGCGATGTCCCCAGGATCCCTCTCCTCGAGTCCCTCTCTCCGTATATCTTCCTGATGAGTTTCTGAGCTTCGCTCACCCTCATCTTCCACTACCTTCTCGCTCACATGAGATTTAAGGCGATCACAGCCACCCCCGTTGCTATAGAGAGGAGGATGGGGAACCACTTGGGTACCTTGAAGCCGCCAGCTTCATCCGTACTGAAGGTCAATATCCCAGCGACAGACATGGGCATGAAACTCCTCTCCTTCTTCTTCGCCTTGGGCATGGTGATCCCCCTGTTAGCTGGAGCTAATAATAATAAACCCTTCCCATGGCCCATCTCTTGAATGAGACTGAGGTACGGGAATGGCCTTGAGGTCGAGTGCGAGGGTAGGAGGATACTGATAGATCCTAAGGTCTCTTTAGAAGGGATCCCTACGCTTATATCGCATGCCCACTCGGATCACGTCCCCAGAAACCTGAGGACTGCTAAGAGTGATATATTCGTGACCGAGGGGACCTCTTACATTCTGAGGAGACTTTACGGTGGGAACTATAAAATACTGCATTATAACGAAGGATTTGAGATAGGTCGTATCGAGGTATACGCCTTCCCATCCGGTCATATATTCGGATCCGCTGGCTTCCTGATCAACTGCGAGGGGATCAGTCTCTTTTACACAGGGGATGTGAATCCCCGCGGTGGGCTCACGGTAGAATCCCCGGCGAGGATCGCCAGATCCGATTTACTCGTTATGGAGGCCACCTATGGACTCCCGAGGTTCAGGTTCCCCAACCCCGAAGTTGTTAGATCTAAATTAGCTAGATGGGCTGTTAAAGAGGCGATTGAGGGGAGGTTCCCGGTGATAAGTGCCTATTTAGTGGGAAAATCACAGGAAGTCATCGCTCTGCTGAATAGGTACACAAATTTGGAGGTATCTGTTTCCAAGAGGATCGCTGATGTGAGCGAAGCATACGAGAAGTTCGGCCTGAGGTACGTTACCGATAGGGATTCCATGGCACATGTCACTCATAGAGCTGAGATGAATGCTGCAAGAGTAACCGGGTGGGCCCTATTCTCTAAGAGGGAGAGTGATTTCCCTTTAAGCGCGCATGCAGATTTTTACGATCTGCTCAGTATAGTAGAGCACTCAAACCCAAGGAAGGTATTCACAGTTTACGGATTCTCCAAGGAGTTCGCTGAGATCCTCAAAAAAATTGGGATAGAGGCCGAAGATCTGCGCGATACTTGGATCGAGCTATGATCCCTTCTTAGTTATCCCTGGTATCTCGGACGGGACTATGGATGGTCTCTCCTTCATCGTATCCAAGACCAGGGATGTGTTCGTATCCCTAACTCCAGGTATTGTCTGTATCTTCCTCAGTATCTCGTTCAGCTCCTGCTGGCTTCCCGCAATCGCCTTAACTAATATGTCGTATTGTCCGGTGATCTCGTGAACTTCCAGTATGTTATCCTCCAATATGGAGGCTATCTTCTTTGATACCTCGTTATGCTTCCCCGGTTCGACTTCAAGTAAAATTATATATTTGCTGCCCTTACCGAGCTTCGCGTGATCCACTATAGCGGTATATCCCCTTATTATGCCGAGGTCCTCGAGCTTCCTGACCTTCTTCATTACACCAGCTGGACTCATGCCGAGGTCTCTCGATACCTGCGTGAAGGTCACCCTTCCGTTCTCGACCAACTTCCTCAGGATCTCTATCTCCTTAGCGGTAATGCCTTTCACCCTAGGCATAAACTACACCTCCATAACACTCGGCACGGAGTCAGCTCGACTCCACCACGATTAATGGGTAGCCAAATAAAAAGTTTTTTATTTGAAGCCGTAAGGTGTTACAGAAGTGAGTGATAAATCCGCCCTAGACTTATCTAAGAAGAGGAGTAAAGATCTTTTCTCTCTCCCCGGGCTAAAATGGGCCATAATATTTATCTTAATGATGATCTCGTCCCCTATAATACTCACATACGCGTTTAAAGGAACATTAATACCATGGAAATACCTAATTGCACTCATCAATATTCCGGTGATCTCACTAATCTTACTCTACAGGGGGGAGGAGTACCTAGATATTAGGAGGACCTTATGGTCTTCCGGCTTCATTTCATCCCCCTTGGTCATCGATTCTATCTTAAGCTTCTTTGGAGTCCCCCTTTATTCAATGAGCTATACCGTAGTGTTCCTAGCGTCCCTCATATCAGCATCTATGAGCAGGAACATGAGGGCAAATTCTCTCCCTTTAGTCATATCAGCTTTGTTTTTATTAATAGAACCATCTCCCCGAATACTTTTATCTATAGTGATAGCGTTCATTTCATTTTATCTCTTAAGAGGCATGATAAGCGACATTACGGAGCAGCTCATAGGATTGAAAGGTTTTGATGTAGTAAGGGCATTAGCTGAGTTAGTGCTTTTAGGAAGAGGCGATTCTCTGGAGAAAGCCCTAGAGGAAAGGAGTGAGGAGGGAAGAGTTAGCTTTGATATCGTATCCCTAGGGGAAAAAGCTCTGGTGACGATTGACGTACATCCTGGTCCCTTCAGGCTCGGTAGCCACGATCTCCCCATCAGGGTGATTGAAAGACTAGCCGTACTTGGATCGGATTCCATTTTCCTGAGGAGGGTTTGCTCACATGAGAGGGATCTGCCTTCCGCATATACCGTTGAAAGGCTTTTAGAGGAGATTTCCTCATGTTACAGGAGATCTCAGGAGTGTTGCTTGGGAAAGTTGGTTTACGAGAGCTCTGATCACTTCGAAGTGACCGCTCAGAGGATCTGCAACTCCATCATATTCACAATTTCTGGGCATTTGTTAAAAAGTTTTGAAGATATTCCGAAAGATTTTGAGGATATCTTATCGAGGCTGCTGGGCATTGATGTCTCTATAGTAGATAGACACGATTCACTCCTGGATGAGTGGTACGTCAGGGCATTGCCTGAGAGTGATTTGGGAAAGGAGTTATTAGATGTCCTTCTAAGAGCTGGTAAGAGAGCTATTTCCTCTGAATGTTACAAGAAAGTTCTAGTTGGGTTCTCTAAGTCGAACCCGAAGTGGAGATCCCTTGGGAGAGGAGGGATAAGGGCTTTGAGCATCTCTGTGAGTGGGGAGGTAGTCACATACCTCTCTATAGACTGCAACAACATGATCCCTGAGCTCAGGAGTCTCCTAGGTTTAAGCTCAGTCGATGGAACTAAGTTAGTAGTCTGTACGACGGATACTCATGAGACACTATCCACTAAGGTCACTTATAACGCCCTGGGTTCTGAGTGCAGAGATCCTGAGTGCATCGCCGAGATGGCCGATC
>CALJEO010000122.1 GCA_938073845.1 uncultured archaeon | reverse complement strand
CAGGGTAGTCCCTCTAAGCTTCCCCTGATCGCTATGGCACCGGCGAGCGGTGATGCCCCCAGCACGGCGCCCAGGTGGAGGTGGGGGAAGCAGTGCACCCTCTTCGCGAGGGGATAGGAGAGCTCAGCCACAAGTATCGGGAAGGAAAGGATGAAAGCGAGCAAGTTGAAGTAAAGGGCGGATAATGAGAAGATGATGGAGAAGACTACTATGAGCAGTGTTACCACGGAGGGATCGGCCTCACCAGTAACTAGTGGCCTTCTCGATGTCCTAGGATTATAGGAATCCAGCTCCCTGTCGAAGAGGTCATTCGAAAGTATGGCAACGGATCTAGCTGAGAAGAGGGCCACTCCTATCATGATCGCATCCATCGAATCCCTGAGACCCGCTGATAGAGCCCCAACGTAAGCAAAAGGAAGGCTGAACAGGGTGTGGGGAATCCTGAGCATCTCTAGGTATGTTCTAAATCCCAAACTCGCTCCACCTCCTGCTTACTCTCTCAGCCATCTCCGGATCGGGCTCAACCCTCTCCGGCCACTCCCTCCCCAGCTCCTCCCTAAGCTTCCTAGTGGCATCTATTATCATCTTGCTCCCGAGCCTGGGAGTGGAGCTAGCGTGATCTAACTCGTCTGTAACAGCGTTTTCTATTATTTGAACGTCCCTCTTCGGGTCAACGTTGCTCGCTATTGCGTGGATCACCTCGTTAATATCGTGTACATTCACATCCTGATCGACCACTATCACCACCTTAGTGAGGGAGAACTGACCTATCCCGAGGAGGCCCATGGCAGCGCTTCTCGCATGCCCAGGGTAGCGCTTCCTTATTGATATCACGGCCAGGCCATGGAAGAGCCCGTACTCGGGGAGGTTAATGTCCACCAGCTCTGGCAATATCATCCTGGCAAGCGGAAGAAACACCCTCTCCACGGCCTTCCCTATCACAGAGTCCTCCAGCCATGGGTAGCCCACGACCGTGACGTGGAATATCGGATCATCGACCGTGTATACCGCCTCTGCCCTGAACAAGGGGAAGGGAGCCGGAGGTGTGTAATATCCCATGTGGTCACCGAAGGGTCCCTCCATGAGTAACTCCCCCTTAGGTACTTCGCCCTCTATCACCAGCTCAGCCCTGGAGGGGATCAGGAGCCCCGTCTCCTCCCCCCTCGTGACCTCGATGGACCTGCCCGAGATGAGGCCTGCGAAGAGGTAACTGTCTACTCCTTCAGGCACCGGAGCGACTGCCGCGAAGGCTAGGGCTGGATCGACTCCTACAGCCACGGCAACGGGCGTCTCATCACAGTACCTCTCCATGTAAGCGGCCCCTCTCTTGTGAACATGCCAATGCATTCCGGTAGTGAGGCCATCCACCACCTGCATCCTGTAGACGCCGAGGTGATGAATTCCACTCTCCGGGTCCCTTGTGATCACTATGGGGAATGTGAAGAATCTAGATGCATCCTTAGGCCATGTCCTTATCGCTGGTATCTTCAGGAGGTCAGGCTTATCCCATCTACCCCTCCTCCATTCCGCGGCGGCATGCTTGGGCATGTACCTTCCCAGGGAGAGCACCTCCCTCAGAGTCCTGACCTTCTCACCGAGTGTGAGAGGTGGCCTGAGCATGCTCACGAATCTCTCCCCAGGCTCCTCGAGCTGATTGACGCCAAGAGCGAGCTTAATCCTCTCGATCTTGGAAAAGAGGTTTCCGACTATCCTCCATCCCTCAAACCCCTCTATATTCTCGAACAGAACAGCGGGTCCTCCTCTAGCTACCCTTCTCAGTATCTCAGCTATCTCCAAATCCACACTGACCTTGGCTTTCACCCTCCTGAGCTCACCCAAATCCTCCAGTTTCTTGAGGAACTCCCTCAGGTCCATAGCATCCCTGGGCTAACGGCTCCCGGGGGTTTAAATCCGTGAGGGCTCACCTATCCTGACGGGGGTCTTCGATGGATCTCCTATCATCCTCAGGAGGATCCCCTTCACCCTCTCCAGCCTATCTTCGAGATCCAGTCCCCTCAGCACCACCTCCTCCGCGATCTTGGAGGGCCTAGGGGTCATTATCAAGCACCTGTCGGCGATGGCCAGCAGCTCCTCCAACTGATGCGAAACTATTATCGTTGAGGAATTCAGCTCCCTGAGAAGCTCGCTCAGCGTGGATCTGATGACGGATGTGGTCTGGAAATCGAGGCCCGTGAAGGGCTCATCCATGAGGATCACCTCGGGTTCCAATGCTAAGGCCCTCACTATAGCGGCCTTCCTCCTGGTACCCCCACTCACCCTGAGCGGATGGGATTCGAGGTCCGATAGGGAGAGCCCGAACCTATCGGAGTACCTAAGTACCCTCTCGACGGCCGCATCTCCTCTAGCCCCTGAGTACTTCAATCCCAGGCAGACGTTCTCCATCAAAGTCATCCAAGGGAGGAGCCTGTCCTCCTGGAAGACCAAGCCCACCTTACCCCTCCTCCTCACCTCCCCATCATCGGCCCTCTCCAGGCCAGCGAGTATCCTGAGGAGGGTCGTCTTGCCGCATGCATTGGGACCGACTATCCCAAGGATCTCGTTACTCTCGAGCCTCAGATTTATACCGTTCAAAACGGTCTCATTGAAACTCTTCCTGATGTTAATGGCTTCCAGTACTATCTCAGCCATCTCATCGACCTCTCCTCGATGGATCTCAGCAGATGGTCCATGGCCATCACTAGGGCTATCATGAGGAGGGACCATGCTAGGACGCCGGTGGCGTTCGCGAGGTTATAGGATCTCATTATCATGTAGCCTATACCTCCTCTCGAACCGAAGGCCTCCGCAACGACGCTTATCCTCAAACCCAACCCTATTGCAATCCTCGAGCTTGAGATTAGTGCGGGCAGTGAGCTGGGTATTATGACATCGAAGTACTCATCTGAGGGACTTCCGCCCAATGATCTGACGACCTCCAAAAGCCTCTCATCAACGGAATCCAGGGCAGCTGTGATGGCTGAGAGCAGCTGAGGGAGGGTAACCGCGGTAACCACTAGGATCGGGGAAAGGGGGCTTAGGACCCCTAGGGTCGATACCATGATGAGCGACCAGATCAACGCTGATGTGCTATTGAAGATAGAGCATATACCATCGGAGAAACCCCTGAGGATACGAAACCTATGAGAGAGCACTCCCAACGTTAGAGAGGATATTAAAGCGGTGGAGAAACCCGAGAAGCTGTTGAAAAGCGTTATCATCGCGTTAGAGAACATGCTCTCGGACTCGATATTCAGTAAGTACTCAGCGACGTCCCAAGGGGATGGAAAAATACCTGAAAAGGATAGAAGGACCCAAACTGAGAGCAAGACCATCAAGGACGATAACTCTCCCGCTCTCAGCGAGGATCCCCTCTCGAAGGGCAGCAACCGCTATCCCTCCCAAAAGGCTCTCTCCCTGAGCTGCTCGATGGATCTCTCATCTTCCTCTAAATAACCCCCCATCAGGGCAAGCCTCCAGGCGGCCACTATTCCTTCCTCGTAATCTCTAATTTTCCCCCTGATCACCTTCACTCTACTCAGAAGCACACTGATCTCGTCATCGTTCAAGTCGTAGAGTTTCCTGAGTACACTAGGGTAATCCGACTCCCATCTAGCTGCAGCATCGCTTCTGAGCCTCAGCAGTTCACGTAGCTCGGACCTAGTTAGGACCTCCTCCCTAGCCACCCAGACGAGCATCACGACATCCCCTCCGACGTACTTCCTCGAGAGACCACTGAAGTCCACATACTTGTAACCCTTCGCGATGAGCCTAGAGGCGAGAGGCTCCCAACAGAGCACTGCATCTAGATCTCCTCTCTCAAGGGCTTGGGCCAGCTGGAGGGGAGGGGCGTCCACAACCTTCACATCATCTAGACTCAGACCTGAGAGCTTAGCATAGGATATGAACATGGCGTACGTTCCGCTAGCTGTCGTGGCTCCCAGTTTCCTCCCCCTCAGCTCGTTCAGATCCCCGACTCCCACTATCGCCTGATTTTGAAACATATCGGCCGCTATTATTTTTAAATTTTTATCCTTAATGGCGAATTTTGCGTACATTTCTGAGGTTATTACGGCAATATCAACCTCTCCTTTACTCAATGCTTGAGCTAAGTCGAGGGGCTTATCGAACCTCATCACCCTGATCCAATCCGCCTTACCTTCGATGATGTCCAAGGTACTTATTCCTCCCTGGATAGTTCCGACCACTATCCTTTCCCTCTGAGGCTCTCTTTGGAAAAATATAAATGCTATAGAGGTTGCTAAAGTGAATAAGATTAACAATAGGAGCACCGCAGCCTCCTTCCTCAACGGATCCCCGGCCCGCTTGGTGCGTGTAAAATAAAATTCCTTCAGCTAGCACATTTGGCCACGGTTTTTATGGAAAATTTATATCATATTATAAGTTAAATTTTAGTAATTTTTACCTTATATCCGGAGGTCCACGATGAAAGCTTCAAGATAAATACCCTATCCTCCCCATATCCCTCGCTCGAGGATGGGGCAGCTTCGGGGATATCAGATCATAAAGAGCAAGATGTATATCGCGCCCAGCGAGTAAGAGAGCACTAAAAGGAGCTTATCCCATTTGCTCAGCTTCAGCTCCCTGTACCATGTATGGCACCTCTCCTCACCGAAGCCCCTCAGCTCCATCGAATCCGCTATGTCGTATATCGAGAGCGTTGCGGATACCGTAACTGGAACCACCAATGGGACCACGGAGAGGATCCTGGCTAGAGGATTCCTCCCCCCTCTCGGCCTGAATCCCCTGGCCATCTGAGCCTCCAGCGTCCTGCCCATCTCAGCCATGAACTCAGGCACGTATCTCAACGCGAGCTGTATCACGTAAGCAGCTCTATAGGGGAAGCCCATCTGCCCCAGGGCAGGTGCGTAGAGGTTAGGTGGTGTCGTGAACACCAGAGTAGCTGTGACCAGTGCCAGGGAGAGGAGCTTCAGTACGGGCATCAGGGCTTTCCTAACGGCATTGGGGGAAGCCAATCTCTCCAGGATGGGACCCTCGCTGTAAAGCAAAACTATCGTCAGGTAGTTGAGCAGGGAGAGGATCACTATTATTACCAGGATGAACTTCCAGGTTGCCTTGGTCTTGCTCCAGGGTAGCTTGGCTGATGAATAGAAGACCAGTGAGATCGCGAGTAAGGGAATGATCGAGAGTATTTGGGAGGCTAGAGTGAGGCTAAAAACCATGAAAAAGATGAAAGTGAGCTTGGCCCTGGGATCCAGCCTATGCACTAAGCTTTCGCCCTCTATGTACCTGATGAGCCTGGTCGACATCTCAGATTCTCCTCGCCCTCCCTCTAGCAGCGGATGCGTAAGCTGCGACGAGTATTGGGGTTATTATCGCCCCGTTTATCGCATCAGTGACTGCCGCGGGGAGGAATAGCGCGTAAGTAGCTTCCTCTATCGTTGAGATACCGTAGCCGAATAGGTAGTCCGTGTAGGCGGCAAAGCCCATCCCCACTATGGATGCTACGATAGCGAGTACCGCGCAGACCAGGTAACCCCTCCTCCTGAATACATCCTCCTTAGAGATGAAGTAAGGTGCCAAACCAGGGATAAGACCTAGCAAGCCGTTTCCAACGTCCCAATTCCACCAGAATCCTCCCCAGCTTATCGCATCGCTTATCACGTTCCCCAGGAAGCCAGACACGAAGCCCACCACGGGGCCGAAGGTGTAACCGAAGAACATGGGGATAGCTACGCTCGGCCTCAGAGCAACTAACTGGGTCCCGGGAAGCTGAAGGATGTTGAAGAACACGTTAAAAGCTGCGTAGAGGGCTGTCCCTATGGCCATAGCCACGATGCCCGTCGTGGAGAGGGTCCTTCTCTCACCCATGGGACTCACCCGCTTGGCGCGTAGCTATCAGTTATATGCTTTTCGTAGAAGGAGCAGAGTTCCAGGACCTCCTTAAGCCTGAGAACAGCCCTACCATCAGTTAACTCCCTACCCACCCTGACCAAACTGGTCTCCCTTATCCTCCCAGCTCTCAGATACTCCTCCTTAGCCAGCACCTCCCTGGTGGGGCCGTCAGCTACCAGGCGGCCGTCGGAGAGTATCACGGTCCTGTCGGTGTACTCTATCGCTAGGTCCGTATCGTGCGTTATCACTATTACCGTCTTGACGGCCCCCATAAGGCTACTTATGAATTCCATGAATGCTGTATAGCTCGCGTAATCCTGTCCCGCGGTCGGCTCATCCAGTATGAGCACCTTAGGTTTCATCGTTAGGATGGAGGCGACAGCGATCCTCTTCTTCTCACCGTAGCTCGAGGCGAAGGGGGAGTGGTTGAGAAGATGACTTATGCCGCACCTCGATGCGACTTCCAGGACGCGTTCCCTCAAATCGCTGGGGATCACTCCAAGGTTACTGGGGCCGTATGAAAGCTCCTCCTCAACGGTTCTTGCGAAGAGCATGCTGAAAGGATCCTGAAAGACGAGACCCACGTAGTTAGCTAGCTCATACACCTCCTTCTCGCGCGTGTCCATCCCGTAGACAAGGACCCTCCCCCTCCTCGGCTTCAGTATCCCCATGATGAGCTTAGCTAGAGTGCTCTTCCCAGCTCCGTTGTTTCCAAGCAGCGCTATCCTCTCCCCCTCCCTCACCTCCAAGCTCAGATCCCTTATAACCTCCCTCCCATCATAATCAAAGCTCAGTTCCTCCACCTTGATGGCGATCTTATCGCTTCTAGTTCTATCGTAGCTCCAATCAGGACTCCCCCTGCAGCTCCTCACGAGGGCCCTGGCCGGAACCTTCACGATCCCTAATAGCTCCCTAAGCTCCTCCTCCCTCCTCATCTCCTTGACTATCCTTCCCTCCTCCATGAAGAGCATCCTGTCCACTCCCACCTCGAGCACCTCCTCGGTCCTATGCTCAGCTATTATCAGGGTCTTCCCCCTCTCCTTGAGCATCCTAATCTGCTCCTGAACCAGCCTAACCCCCTCGCTATCGAGGTTGGCGAGGGGCTCGTCCATCAGCACTATTGGGGGATCCATCGCCAGGATACCAGCTATAGCCACCCTCTGCCTCTCCCCTCCGCTCAGTTCATTGACGTCCCTCTCCCTCAAGTGAAGGGCGCTCACACTGGCTAGGGAGAGCTCAACCCTCCTCCTGATCTCATCCCTAGGAAAGCAGAGGTTGCAGGGCCCGAATGAGACATCATCCTCGACCTTAGGGAGTACCAGCTGCTTACTGACCTCCTGCATCACGGTACCAACCAATCTCGAGAGCTTGGAGAGGCTCGCTCCCTCAACAGTAACGCCCAGGACGCTGACCTCCCCCTCGTAGGTCCCCTCATACCTGTTCGGGATCAGGCCATTTATAGCCTTTATCAGGGTAGATTTACCGCTCCCACTCCTCCCTAAGAGTAGGACGGTCTCCCCCTCCTCTATTCTGAGAGATACCCCTTTGAGGGCGGGCTCCTCCCTGTTCGAGTATGTGAACGTGAGGTCCCTTATCTCCACGGCCACGTTGGAAGGCACCTAACGCATTTTAAAAGGATTTAGGGAGATGAGGAGAATCGAAACTCGCATCAAAAACGTTTTTATATCTTCTCGATGGGTGGATGGCCTAAATGAAGGATATGATGCTTCTCATAGCATCGAGGGGCTCAAGATGGCTCAACGTAACCTCGGTGAAATTGTTAAAACGTGTCAGGGCTTCGGTCGGCGGAGGTGATGCCTTGGCCAGGTGGCTCCACGAGATGAGGTGGCCCGAGGTTGAGGATTACCTTCGGAAGGACGATAGGATCATCTTACCCCTTGGAAGCACGGAGCAGCACGGGAGGCACGCCCCGCTGGGCACGGACTCCCTGCTAGCGATAGCTCTAGCTGAGGATGCTAGCGAGAGGACGGGCGTAGTGATAGCCCCTCCCCTTTGGTACGGCTGGAGCCCTCATCACATGGTGGCCCCGGGGACGGTGAGCGTGAGGCCAGAGGTACTCATAGAGGTGCTCTACGATATCATAAGTTCCTTATCGAGGCACGGATTCAGGAAGTTCGTGCTGATAAACGGGCATAGGCTAGCTAACCTCCCCTGGATCCAGATAGCGGCGGAGAGAGCTCAGAGGGAGCTGAAGGTGAGCGCTTTAGTATTCGATCCACTTTACATGAGCTTAGAGCTGAGGAAGAAGGTTGACTTCGGGCCCTTCGGTCATGGGGATGATATGGAGACCTCTCACTTGCTCCACAAGTTCCCTGGGCTTGTTAACATGAGCGAAGCCAGGGATTACGTTCCGGAGAGGGTGATTTACGCGGATCCGCTCAATCCCAAGGACTCCCTTTGCTACGTTCCCAGCACGGAGGAGAGGATGAGGGCCCTGAGGGAGCTAACAGGAGATGCCGTGATAGGTACCCCGACTAAGGCTGATCCGGAGAAGGGGAGGATCTATCATGAGCACTTAGTTGAAAGGCTCGTTCAATTACTTCGAAGTTTGAAGGAGTAGCTTGCACTACCGCTTCGGCTCTAAAAGAACCTCTTCTCCGCTGCCGGGGAGCGGCACATGGGCTTCGCATGCCTCCGGCCCAACTCACCGCACATCACGGGGAATATTCTTAACAACAGATGGGAGGGCCATCTCTCCACTGTGGAGATGAATCCCGGCTCAGAGGCTTGACCTCCCGCGTGAGATCATTTGTCAAGGTGAGGGGGTAAGTGTCACCACCTGTGCTCGGTGAAGTGAGCAGATATTTTCCAACATCGTGAGCTTCAACGGGCCTCCACGAGCCCAAGGCTTTCCACATTGCTACCGCCTAGGGACGAAAAATCCTTTCCCTCAGGGCCGTCGGTATTCCACAGATCCATTATTTCCAAGGGCGTGACCTCAATTGCCAAAATTATCTCCCCTGACCATGATATTTCAAATATTATATGCGCTGGTAACGCTGAAACTTTTAACTCTTTAAGGGTAGGATATATCGCTCTCAATCCGCTTTTCCCATGTCCCACAGAAACTTTGACGCTAAGGACTCGCCAAAATCCTCGGGTTCTGGCGTAGATATGCCTCCCTAAACCATTCCGCTTTTAAAGTTTCAGAATAGGCTGTTGGAGGGGGACCCGTCACAAAGAGGGTGAAAGTGCCTCAATGTTAATTTTAGTGTCCCTCCTAGGAGCCCTTATATTCCTCATACCTCACTCCTACTTCGGTATAGCCCCTCGTTGACGAGATGCTCACGGAGATCATCGCGTTCCCTTTACCGTATGAGAGGCTTTTCGCCCCACCCTCCGCCGTCGTCATGACCTGCCAGCCACTCTGCGTCAAGTAATCTTCGTACCATGAGGCTACCTCGTCGGCGCTGTCATCCGTTCCGTAAGTTATGTGTATCATCCTCAGCC
>CALJEO010000121.1 GCA_938073845.1 uncultured archaeon | reverse complement strand
GACGTCCTGAGGAGTTATGGTCCCTAATTTTTATTTAAAAACCCTCACCTCTCCTTATGCTTAGGAGAGCTTCTACCCTTACAGCTCTCTCAATCATCCTGCTGAGTATCGCTCCGGTTGAGATAGAGGCTGCTAGCGGCGTCAAGGTACTTATAGTGTCTAATAACAATGACGTGAGCTCGTGTAAGCTCCTAGCCACTTGGCTAGATGGGAGAAACATCCACTATGAGATTTCGAGTCGCCTCATCCCGGGCTTCGACCTTTACATCATCCTGGGTGGTCCTAAGGCTGATTTAACGGGTCAGCTCGCGAGGAAGCACATTCCTGAGAGGGAAAGGCTTCTGTTAATGAGCTCAAAGCATTATTGGACCTTTCATGTCACGTCAGAAGGTGGCAGTACCCTCGTTTTCATCGCCGGAAGTACCAGAAAGGAGACCTTAGAAGCTACTGAGAGCCTGTTGAGGAACGGGGTGCTTGACTTCATCCTAGCTAGGGAAAGCGAGCTCGGAGTAGCTTATGGGAGGGGCTTACAGAGGAAGGATTTCAGGTGGGTGTTCCCGCCAGTGTCTGGGAGAAGCTACTCCTTATCCTTGGAAATTCCGAAGGAGCTCTTCGAGTTCTACAGAGTGAAGCCGAGGATGCGTGTGGCGGAGTTCAGGCCCGAGGGTGATTCCCTGATCCTCACCTGGTACCTGATGATAAGGTCACCTCACGATGACGACCTGCTGAGGAGGATCGCCTCCGAGCTCAATGCCCTTGCGACCCGAAACGGCATTGAGGGGTACAATAGGGTCTGGTTCATCGCTTCCTTTGTACAACACATGAAGTACTCTCTGGCAAACGAGTACTCCCCAACCGGAGATTACCCCAGCTACCCAGTGGAGACTTTGATGGAGGAAAGGGGTGACTGCGAGGATCTCTCCATACTCCTCGCCTCCCTTCTCAGGGAGTCCGGTTTCAATTCAATACTTCTGATAATGCCCACGCACGCAGCTGTAGCGGTAGCGATGCCCCCGGATTGGGTGAGGTTCCCCAGGGTGAAGGCGCGTATTGAGGATGCTTACGGTGTGAGAGTAGCTTTAGTAGATCTCGCTGACCTACGGGATAAGTTGAAACTCGGAGAACCCCTCACCCTCGAGATGAGGTTGGGGAACAGGAGCTACTTCTACCTGGAGACCACGGGCCTCTTCAGGCCGGCTGAACTCCCTAACCTGCTTCGGTTAGCTGAGGACATAGGGTGGCCTTATTCCGAGTTCCCGATCTTCCTGGTGAGCGATGAGGGTGCTCCGGTTCCGCTAATCTACGATTACCTTGTGGTCTCCAGGAGGACGGATTCCGGTTACCTGATCACTTTAATCGTTAAGGTCGGGAACGTAGGAGATGGGGAAGCTGTTGGATTGAGGCTGGAGTCCCAGATCTACCCGGGGAGCAGGTTGGAAGTAGGGGGAGTTGATGCGAAGATTATCAGGCTCGGTGAGATCGCTGGCGTGAGGGTCCCAGAGAGCGAACAGGTATCATCGGTGAGCCTCAGTCGTATTGAGCGGGGCGAGATCCTAACATACTCCTTCACTTTCCACACCCCTTCACCTACAATCGGCGCTAGAGTCTCCCTTTATCTTGGGACATCGGAGGTCGACTTCCTCAGGGTGAGGCCCTTCAACCCTTAGGGTGCTACCGTGGGAGGGGACGTCTTCGGAAGGGAGCTGAGGCTGATATCGTTCGGGGAGAGCCATGGTAAGGTCGTAGGAGCGATAATTGAGGGAGTCCCGGCGGGACTGAGGTTGAGTGAGGAGGACGTCCAAAGAGTCCTAGACCTGAGGAGGCCCGGCCAATCCCATCTCTCGAGCCAGAGGGCTGAGGAGGATAGGGTTGAGGTCCTGAGCGGTCTCTTCAATGGTTACACCACTGGAGCTCCTCTCTGCATGATAGTTAGGAACTTAGACGTCGATTCATCCTACTACGGGGAGTTCAGGAGGTTCCCTAGGCCAGGCCACGCGGACTACATAGCCTCCGTGAAGTACGGGGGCTACAACGACCACAGGGGAGGGGGGAGGTTCTCCGGAAGGGTGACTGTCTCCATGTGCATGGGAGGGGCCGTAGCGATGAGACTCCTGGAGAGGTTGAACGTCGAAGTGATTGCATACTCTCTGGAGATAGGGGGGGAGAGGGCTAAGGATTTCACACTTGAGGAGGCCAGGGCCTACAGGTACCTCAACCCCGTGAGGGCCCCGAACGAGGAGAGCTACCTGAGGATGGCTGGGGCCATCGAGGAGGCCAGGAGAGAGGGTGACAGCGTTGGGGGCATAGTGGAGGCCATAGCCCTTAACGTCCCCCAGGGGCTTGGGGAGCCCATCTTCGATACCATAGAGGGGGATCTCGCTAAAGCGATGTTCTCAATACCGGGCGTGAGGGGAGTTGAGTTCGGATCCGGCTTCAGGGCAGCCTCAATGAGGGGGTCTGAGCACAACGATCCCATGAGGATAATCAATGGGAAGATTAGATACGTCAAGAACGATCATGGAGGAGCTATAGGCGGAATTACCACGGGAGAGCCTCTGGTGATCAGGGTGGCTTTCAAGCCGACGCCCTCGATAGCTAAACCCCAGGACTCCGTCGACCTGGAAATGTTGAGGGATGTGGAGATAAAGGTTAAAGGTAGGCATGACCCCTGCATAGTCCCTAGGGCCGTGGTGGTGGTCGAGAGCATGCTAGCGTTCACGCTCGCTGATCACGCGATGAGGTGCGGCCTCATCCCAAGTGTGATGAGGTGATCCCATGGAGGGGCTCAGGGAGAGGGTTAAGGAGCTGACGCTCAAGTTGGTCGACCTCTACTTGGAGAGGTTGGAACTCGTTAAGGAGCTAGGTAGGCTCAAGAGGGAGAGCGGAGTTCCTATAAGGGATATCGGTGTCGAGGAGGTTCTTTGGAGGGAGGTCAAGGAGAGGTGCCGGGAGAGGGGGTTTGATGACTGGAACTGCAGCAGGCTCTTCAGCTTCATAATAGCTTCCTCCATAAGGGCCCAGGTCCCTGAGGAGGGAGACGCGGGCCCCCACCTGGAGGTCTTCAGGAAGGCGAAGCAGCTGGAGAGGAGGGGGATCAGGATATATCACCTCGAGGTGGGTGAGCCGCCCTGGTCCCCTCCGGAATGGGTTTTGGAGGAGATGTTCAGGGCCGTTAGGGAGGGGAAGATCAGGTATAGCACTTCATCAGGTTCGGATAGGTTCAGGAAAGCTGCTAGTGAGTGGATCAAGAGGAGGGATGGGATAGACAGCGGACCCGAGAATGTGATCGTTACTCCTGGCTCTAAGTTCGCTATCTACTCAATCCTGGCTTGCTTCCTGAGGCCTGGGGATAGGGTAGGCGTGATGATCCCAGCTTGGCCAGCTTACAAGGGGATGGCCTCAAACCTTGGGCTCGAGTTCATCGAGATAGCCTCGCTAGATGATCTGAAGAAGCTGAGAGGAATTAAGGCGTTCATAGTCTGCTCCCCGAATAACCCGGACGGGAGGGTATGGAGTAGGAGCGAGTTGGAGGAACTAGCTGAATTCCTCAATG
>CALJEO010000120.1 GCA_938073845.1 uncultured archaeon | reverse complement strand
AAACAAAGATGTCTTCCTTCAGGAGCTTGCGAAGAAAGCTCTGCTTGCTGGGGCTGAGATAAGGGTAGGCGATAAGGTGGAAGGGGTCCTAAAGGAAGGCGGCAGGGTCGTTGGGGTCAGGACATCCAAGGGAGAATCCATCAGGGGGAAGGTGGTCGTTGGGGCAGATGGCTACAATTCGGTCATAGCTAAATCCTCAGGTCTGAACAACAGCACTGAGCCGATACCGACGTATCAGTACAAAATGGTTGACTTGGAGCTGGATTCCTACACGACGGGCCGCATCTACGTAGGCTCACTAGCACCAGGGGGATATGCCTGGATATTCCCTAAAGATGAGTACGTAGCTAACGTGGGGATAGGGGTTAGAGGGGGCTCTCCAAAGCTTTATCTCGATAAGTTCATCAAGGAGAGACCTGAGATATTCAGGAAAGCGAAGATAATGGGTTTCGGAGGTTACGTCGTCCCTATAGGTGGGATGGCCAAGGAGTACATCGGTGATGGTGTCATACTGATAGGGGATGCTGCCGGAACCGTTATACCATTCACGGGCGCAGGCATACATTCCTCAATAGCAGCAGGAAAGGCAGCTAGTAAGGTGATAGAATTTGCGATAAGGGAGGGTGAAGTATCCAAGCGCAAGCTGATGACCTTCGAGAAGGAATATGAGGGATGGATAAAGAGGATAAAGGACAGCTTAAGGGCAATGCGTGTCTTCGAGAGGCTGAGCGATGAGGACCTAAACCAAATGGCTGACATCTTGGACTATGAGGACGTACTGAACTTAGCTAATGGTATTGAAGTGAGTAAAGTAGCTATGAAGCTGATGAAACACCCAGTGCTAGCTTCCAAGGTGGCTAGGGCCCTCCTATAGGGGGTGCTCGACCTGCCAATCTTGGAGGATGATGCAGCTCTCCTGGTGATTTACGGAAAGAAGGGAAGACCTAAGAAGTTCCTAGTCAAGGTAAAGAGGGGAAAGGTCCTTCATACACACAGGGGGGCGATAGATCTCTCAAGCCTCATCGGGAAGGAGTGGGGCTGCTTGGTGGAGACCAGCAAGGGGGAGAGGGTGGAGGTCCATAGGCCCACGATAGCTGACCACATGGAGAAGATAGGGAGGGTCACCCAGATAATATACCCGAAGGACGCGGGCTTCATGATCCTCAAGTCCGGGGTGAAGCCCGGGGATACTGTCATAGAGATAGGCACGGGCTCAGGGGCATTCACTATAGCCCTCTCCAATTTTCTAGGGGCAGAGGGGAGGATCTACAGTTATGAATTGAGGAAAGAGTCCATAGAGATCGCAGAGAGAAATATAAAGCTCCTGAGATTGAACAACGTGGTTTTAAAGCATAAGGATGCCAAAGAAGGGATAGATGAATCTGATGCCGATGCTGTGTTCCTGGACATACCTGATCCGTGGGAGCTGCTCCCTCAGGTATACGAGAGGCTCAAACCCAATGGCAAATTCGTTGCATTCGTCCCATCATGCGAGCAGATAAGCAAGACCGTCAATATGGCTAGAGAGGTTGGGTTCGGCCTCATAGAGGTCCATGAGATATTGGATAGGGAGTACGAGAGTGACGAGAGGAGGACCAGACCCCTTCCCATGATGGTAGGGCACACCGGTTTCATAGTGATCGGGAGGAAGATATCCAAAGAAGTCGCGGTGAAAGGTTCTGAGGAAGCCCGGGCCTAATGGCGATTCATAGGAGCTGTCCCTCATAGCTTTCAGTGATGAGAGGAGCCTCGCATGAGTACACCTCCAGCTGAAGAGAGTCGCAGGCAACCTCCTCTTGAGCAACCTAAGGACAATCCCCTCGCTAGAGATATTGAACTTCATTCAAGCCCCTTCCTTCCTACAAAGGGCGATGAAGGTCTTCTAATGACTATCTCATATACGCCGGGCTCGAGTTCAGCTATAGCAACCTCCCTCTGCGCCGATAGTAGGTCCACTACGTACTCCCCCGGTGAGACCTGCCTTATGAAGGAGTCATCGATCATGGGGGCCTGGCGATCCTCCTCAGCTCCTTCCCCGCTAGCCAGTAGAATCGCTGAGAACTCCATTTCCCTGCTACCGCAGGAAGGGCATGACGACGGGATAGGATCCTCCGAGCCCCTAGCGTCTATCTCGAAGCCACAGATCTTACATTTGAGGGAGATCTTTACGGGCATCTCTCTAGGACCTAGATAATTCCACGATTGCTTCGTAAAGTGAGATTACGTTATCCCCGCGGAGCGCGGATATCTGGACGACCTTATCCTCCGGGAATATCCTCTCCACGGCCTTAGGCCTAGCATAAGGAAGATCTATTTTGTTCGCGACCACTATGTAGGGCACGCGCCTCGCCTTAAGGTTGCCGGCGATGACCCAGTTGACCTGTGAAGTTGGATCCTTGGCTGAGTCGAGGACCAGCAAGGCGAGATCAACCCTCTCCATACTTCTTATCGCTTCAACAACGCCCCTAGCTGCCTCAGCAGCTCTCTCAATGGCTTCCTCCTTCTTGAAGCCGTACCTGAGGAAGCTCCTATAACTTATCCTAGTCGCTATCCCCGGCGTATCGATCACGTCCATCAATATGGACCCGTTCCTAAGCTTCAGAGAGACGTTCTCAACGATGCTAATGGATCTCGTCTCGTGAGGTATCCTACTCACGGTTCCTGCCCTCCTGCCGGCGAAATCCATACATATTCTGTTAGCTAGCGTCGTCTTCCCAGAATTTACAGGTCCGTAGATACCTAGGGATATCTTCCTCTTCCTGCTTAAGGCCCCCGAGAGGAGCCGTGACAGGAGACCCTCCTGGTACCCCACCTCTTGGCTGGTTTGCATCTCTATCGGGTAGTGATATGGGGTCGACTAAAAAGGGAGAGATAAGGGATGTAATACGTGGAAAATAAGGTACTAGCACCTCACCTCAGCACCACGGTTTCCCCCTCGTGCGGTATGTAGGTCCTTATGTTCCTCCCCTCGAGCTTCCTCCTCAACTGAACAAGTTTCTCATGTTCCCCGTGAATGAGGAGGACCTCCTTCAAACCCTTGCTCGCTATTCTGGTTATGAAGTTGATCAGGTTAGGTTGATCCGCATGCGCTGAGAAATCTGCGAACTTAACCTCACTCCTCACCTCAATCAGATTGCCGTCGGGCATTGGGATCTGCCTGATCCCGTCCAGTAGCATCCTCCCTCTGGTCCCCTTAACCTGGTAACCAGTGAGGTAGATGAGGTTCCCACTCCTCGTTCCGAAGCGCTTTAAGTATGTGAGCACTGGACCGCCCTGAAGCATCCCTGAGGTCGTCACAACTATGAAGGGCTCGCTCAGCTCAAGCAACTCCTCCCTGTCCCTGACCTCCTCTATCACTCCATGATCGAAGAGGCCCCTCCTGTTCTCCCTTATCACCCTCTGTATCTCAGGCCTCAACCAGGACCAGTAGGCGTTGTAGTACCTCGAGATCTCTCTTATCATACCGTCGACGAATATAGGCACTTCCTGAAGGACCCCGGATTCTATATAATGTATTAACGTCAGTAGGACTTCCTGAGCCCTACCCAAAGCGAAGGTAGGGATTATTGTAACTCCTCCCCTAGCTATAACACCCTTTATGTCCTCTATGAACTGCCTCTCCACCTTCTTCCTGGAGGGATGGATGTCCCCATCTCCGCCGTACGTAGCTTCTATCAAGAGGTAATCCACCCTCGGCAGTTCAGTCTCAGCTCCCCTCAAGGTCCTGGTCCCCGAGGTATTCAGGTCTCCCGTGTATAGCAAGCTCCTACCATCCTCCGAGGTTAGGTGTACCATAACGGATCCGAGGACGTGCCCCGAATTGAAGGTCCTGAGCTCCCACCCGTTCAAGTTGATGGTGTCGTTGAGCCTGATGGACCTCTCCCTCTTCCTCAGGAGCTGGACGTCCTGGATTGAGTAGGGCTTCTCCGCGTACTCTGAGGAGAGACTTAGGAAGTCCTTGAGCAGGACCTCGCCTATGTCGACCGTAGGGGGAGTGACGTAGACATCACAGTCCCTCCGCTTAAGTATCAGGGGGGCAGCCCCGTAGTGATCCAGGTGGGCGTGCGTGAGGATCAAAGCCTCAGGGGAGGTTCTGGGATCCAGGGGCGTGAGTCTAGAACCAGTTCCCAAATCGATGCCATAGTCCAAGATCAGGGAGCTCTTCCCAGTTACCTCTATGCTCGACCTCCCTACGCATCTAGCCCCTCCCAGGAACCTGATCGTCAGCTCACCCGTTTGGAAGCACCTCCTTCAGGAACTCCTTGGCGCTCTCAAACTCCTTGATCGATATCTCCCTACCCAACCCCAGGTAGCTCTCGGGTTTGAACACCTCCTCGAGCTCCTCCCTCCTCATCACCTTCGAGATCTCCTCGTCCTGCATCACCTCATCCAAGAACCTCTTGCTGCTCCTCCTGGATCTGAGGGATATCTTCCTGACGATCTCGTGAGCTTCCTGCCTCCCTAATCCCTTCCTGACGAGGGAGATCATCAACCTCTCGCTGAGGGATAGATCTGCGTAGCTCCTCAGGTTCTCCTCAATCCTGTCCCTCTCTATATCCAGACTATCTATCACCCTAGCCAGCGTGTTTATCTGCTCCTCCAGAAGAAGGAACGCTTCTGGCAAGATCACCCTCTCGACGGAGCTGTTTGTGAGATCCCTCTCGTGCTCCAGGACGATGTTCTCCAGGGCAGCGATCGCTAAAGACCTCATCAATCTAGCCAATCCACAGACCTTCTCGCTACCAATGGGATTCATCTTGTGGGGCATAGTGCTGGAGCCCACCTGCTTCTCCTCGAAGTGTTCCCTGATCTCGCCTATTTCCGTCCTATGGAGGTTCCTTATCTCGTTAGCTATGGTATCGAGAGCGGATGAGAAGAGGGACATTGAGACTATCAGGGAGGCTAGCTTGTCCCTGGGGACTACTTGGGTGGTCAATTCAGGGGGCCTCAGCCCCAGGGAGCTGAGGACCTCCTGCTCCACGCCCAGGGGGTCTTGGATACCCAGCTCGATGGAAGCCGCCAGAGTACCCACGGCCCCCCTGAGCTTACCAACGCATGCCTCCTCCAAGGCTGAGATGAACCTCCTGAGGGAACTCCTAACTAGGTAGGACCAGTAAGCGAACTTCATCGAGAGGGGCATTGGATCCGCTACGACACCATGAGTTCTCCCCAGGCAGATGATATCGAGAGATTCCTCCCCTCTCCTGATTATGCTCCTCAGGAGAGAGGCCGCATTCCTCACTATGAGCTTCCCGGCCTCCCTTATCTGGAGGCCCATCACGGTATCCAGGATGTCATTGGAGGTGAGGCCCAGGTGTACGTACTCACCGTAGCTTCCGGCCTTCCTCGAGAGAGCTCTAACTAGGGCCATGGTCTCATGCTTCGTTACCCTCTCCTCCTCAATCACATCATCGACACTCACCTCCTTCGAGGCTCTCTCGATGGAATCGGCAGCCTCCTCCGGTATGATCCCCCTCCTCGCGAGTGCCCTCGCGTAAAGGGCTTCCACCTCAGCCATCATCCTCACTCTGCTCTCCTGCCTGAATATGGACCTCATGCTCTCCGATCCATACCTACTCTCTATCGGATGGATCCACATGGACCAACGACCTCGCCTGCTCCACCAGTTCCCTAGATAGCTGCTTCCCTATACCCGGGATCCTCTCGAGATCCCGGGGCTCAGCATAAGCTATATCCCTAACGGTCCTATAACCGGCCTCATGGAGCAACCTGGCCCTGAACCTCCCCACTCCCCTCATCGCAACCAGAGGCAGGAGCTCCTCAGGTACACCATGCTTTATCCTGAGTTGAAGGGTCCTTAGCCATTCCGAAGCTCTCCCCTCACCTAATAGTTTCGCTATCTCTGAGAAGGAGTAACATAACCATTCACCGTTCTCAGCTAAGCTCCTCAGATCTCCAGGCTCTATGCCCAAAGCCTCCTCTATCTCGCCATCGCTGACCCCGGATATCCACATCCTCAGCGAGAGGGCCCCCTTGATCACTTGGAGCATCTCCGAGTATGAGGAAAGCGGAGACTCCTCCAGGGGGATTAGGGGATCGAGTTCCTCCAGGACCCTCTCTAGGAGTTCACTCCTCTTTCCTCCGTAAACCCTGGGCATATCCGGGAGCATGCATATCATGTGAAGGACTGGAAGCTCCAGTTCCTCCGACCTCATGAGTCTCCTGGAGATTTCCCCAAGTGATTCAATCATCAGGTGAGCTGAGTAAGTATCTATGTAAAGCTCGGATACCCTCTTACCTATTGGGGTAGCTCTGTAGTACCCTCTGACCTCTCGGAGGAATCCCTCCTCCTTCAGGGATTCCAGTAGGCGAGGGATCATCCTCTCCAGGAACCTCCCTCCACCTTGTATGTGGAACAGGGTCCTCTTGAACACCTCGAGCACCTCCTCTGATGTGATACTCTCCTTGCTGGCCACTAAGGCGAGCAAATGGTTCCTGAGTAGTGAGATATCGTGGAGGTGCGATTGGATGGGCTCAGGCTCGGATTTAACGTAGCTATTGAAGACCCTTTCTGCCTCCATCTGACTCCTAACCACTATATATGCATCTCCCTGCTTATCGTACTTGGGCCTTCCAGCTCTTCCTGCCATCTGCCAGAACTCCATTATCGAGATGGGGGTCATCCTACCTAACTTGGGGTTGTACCTCATGTGGGAGCTTATTATCACCGTCCTCGCGGGTAGGTTAACGCCGGCCGCTAGCGTCGGAGTGGCTGTAAGCACCTTGACCAGCCCGCTCTTGAAGGCCCTCTCAACAGCCCTCCTCAACTCGAACGGAAGACCGGCATGATGGAAGCCCACACCCCTCTCGATGACCTTAGAGAGCCTCTCTAAGAGCTTTGAGGGCCCGTAGGGAGCCATGCTTATATCCTCAAAGACCTCCTCCCTAGGGGGCCCCCTCATCCCCAGCCTCGAGGCTATTCTCTCGGCCCAAGATACAGCGTTGCTCCTCTTGTTGTAGAAGATTAGAACCTGTCCCCCGTTCTCCAAGCACCTCTCGAGCAACGGGAACATACCATCTCCCTCTAGCCTCTCCGAACTACCGTCTGAGTACAAAAGCTTCCCGCCAGCGTAGACCCCGACCCTGAGCGGGACGGGCCTCCAATCCACCCTGACCGGGGTCGCTGACAGCCAGTCAGCCACCTCATCCAGGTTCGTTATGGTCGCGCTAAGAGCTATCCTCCTGCAGGCCTCGTTCTCATGGATGAACTTGGAGGCAGCCATCTCCAACGTGGGCCCTCTGGTCGGATCACCGATGTAATGCACTTCATCGAGCACCAGCAGGCTCACATGACTCAACCAGGAGCTCCCATGTCTCTGGACGGAGTCGAACTTTTCGTAGGTCATCACTATAACATCGCTCCTCCCCAAGGGCTCCTCAGAGGAATCGTAGTCTCCCGTGGAGATCCTCACGCTCCACTTATCGAAGATATGAGAGAACTCCTCGTACTTCTCGTAAGCGATTGACCTGAGGGGAACCAGGTAGAGGACCTTCCCTCCCCTCTCAAGCTCCTCGTACATCACCATCTCAGCGGCCAGCGTCTTACCGGATGCCGTAGGCGCAGCCAGGACGAAGTTACCCTCGCTCACCAGACCCCGACTGATGACTTCACGCTGCGTTGGATAAAGCTCCTTCAAACCCAGCTTACTTAAGAGGGTCTCAAAGCTCATCTTCGGACCTTCAGATAAGCTTTACCTTACCACCCGGCGGGAATATTATCAGACCGTCCTCATTCAGTTTCCTCAGTATGTCCTCAATGACATACTCCTTTCCCCTCAGATTGAGTCTCTCCGCTGAGATCCTGACCACCTCGCCTCTATCCACAGTTCCATCCTCACTTTCCTCAGCTAACTGCTTTATTACCTGGAAGACAATCTCCCTCCTCTTAACTTCGGGGAAGGAGATGCCCGTCATCCACCCGGTGATGTCGAAGTAGCCGGAGACTATGTCGTAAGCTGCCCCCTTAAGCGTCACCTCCATCAGGTTTATCGCCATATCAGCGTCCTCGGCAGTTACCTCCCTCCTCAGGTGCATCCTCGCCCTGGCTTCGCTGAGCCTTATTAAAGCTTCTAGCTGCCTAGGCGTTATTGCTATGAAGTCCTGAAAAACCTCCTCCCCCTCCCTGACGCCTCTCTTCCTAACATCAACGTAGTACTTCTTTATCCTCTCAGCGGCCTCGTCCGTCAGCAACGGATCTATGTTCTGCCTGGCGTAAGCTATGTACTTCTTCAGGAGGGTGGGGTCTATGGGAGGCTTCGCCTCAGGGTTCCTCCCCATCCTAGTTATCAGTATGTGCTCGGCCACCATGCTGTCAGCCTCCACCCTGGGCCTGTCCTTCATTATGAAGACGAGATCGAACCTGGAGAGTACCGTAGGCGGGAGGTTTATGTTCTCAGCTACCGTCACGTAATCATCGTACTTCCCCTTCTTAGGATTTGCAGCCGCTAATATCGTGGTCCTCGCGTTCAGTGTTGCAACTATCCCTGCTTTCGCTATCGATATCGTCTGTTGCTCCATCGCCTCATGGATTGACCTCCTATCGTCCTCACTCATCTTGTCGAACTCGTCGATGCAAGCTACTCCCATATCAGCCAGCACGAGGGCTCCTGCTTCAAGGGTCCAGCCGCCCGTGGCTGAATCCCTGACGACTGCTGCGGTTAAACCAGCGGCAGTGGATCCCTTGCCAGTGGTGTACAGACCTCTAGGAGCTAACTGAGCGGTGTATTTCAGGAGTTGGCTCTTCGCAACTCCTGGATCTCCCACTAAGAGAACGTTTATCTCCCCCCTAACCTTAGATCCATCGGCCAGCACCTTAGTACTGCCACCAAAGAGGGCATAAGCTATGGCTCTCTTCACCTCGGTCCAGCCGAAGATGGAGGGAGCTATGGACCGAACGATCAAATCCTCCACGTCCTTCCTCTCAGCTAGCTTGAATATCTCCCTCTCATCCTCTGGAGTTATCTCCAGCTTCTCATAAACCCTGTTAGGGACCTCGACGTGAACTATCTCGAGGTACCTCTTGTATATCAGCCCCTCCCTTCCCTCATCCCTCCTAGCTGACTTTATCCT
>CALJEO010000119.1 GCA_938073845.1 uncultured archaeon | reverse complement strand
ATCCAGCCTATGCTCTATTATGAGGAAGGTCAGCCTCATCTCATCCCTCAACCTCACTATATGGGAGAAGATGTTATGAGCGAGCTTCGGGTTCACGCCAGCTATGGGCTCATCTAGGATGACCATCTTAGCATCGGACATGAGAGCCCTGCCTATCTCTATGAGTTTGAGAGCCCCCGCATCTAAGGAGACTGGCTCCTTATCCCAGTAGCTCTCGAGGCCCAGGACCCTCATCACCTGAAGGGCCCTATCTACTAGGTCTCTCTCGCGATCCATCCAGGAGGACCTGAGTAGGTGCCTGGAGAAGGACTCACCGGGATGGTTCCTAGCCGCTATCAATAGGTTCTCGAGTACGGACAGCTGTAGGAAGGGAGATGGTATCTGGAAGGTCCTGACGAGACCTCTCTCATAGGTCTTATGCAGCGGTAGGCCCGTTATCTCCTCACCCCTGAAGAAAACCCTGCCTCCATCCGGCTTGTAATAGCCGCTCACGGCGTTGACGAAGGTGGTCTTTCCGCAGCCATTGGGTCCTATTAAGAGTGTTATCGAACCATCCTCTACCCCTATGCTCACCTCATTCACCGCTATTAAACCACCGAATCTCTTCACGAGCTTATCCGTCCTCAGCATCACCCTCACACTCCGTTCAAGGCCGTTCAGCCATAGGAATCTTACTTAAAAACTTATCATGGGCAGATCAAGCTCAACAGACCTCCTGGTGATCCCAAAAAAGAATTGAGAGATCTTTTAGGATCCTAGGGGATGATACCAGGTTATGCTGTCCGAGATAGGATCGTACATGCCTATGAGCGTCATCTTCCCATCTATCACTGCCCATATCTCCTCACTCTGCGATTTCCTATCGTTCTTCTCATTCAGCTCCGTGTTACCGCTGACTCCCCAGTACATCTTAGCGACGTAAGGTATGGCCGCCTTTATCGCATCCGCATCGTACTTCCCGGCTAGAAGCGTGGATAGGGCGAGCACCCAAGCAGCATCGTAGGCCTGCAATGCCCATATATCTGGCTCCATTCCTATCTCCTTCTTAACTGTCTCAACTATCCTCCTCTTCAGCGGGGTATCTGGGGCGGTGAGTTGGACGCAGATGACCCTGGTCTTAGAGGCTAGGTCAGCCGCGTTCTTGAGCACGACATCAGCAGGGTATATTGTGTCAGGCGTTATCCACTGGAGGTTCAGAAGGAAGCTCTTCCTGGCGTTTGCCTGTGTCAGGAGGAGGGTCAGATCCTCCTGCCACCCATTGTCGAACACAGCCACCTTCTCTCCCCTATCGACGTAGGGCTTAGCTGCAGCCTCCATCTGATCGAGCAGCGCTGAGAAGTCCTTCATGTCTGGTGGGTACACTGCATTGAGCAACACGGTTACACCGTACTCAGGAGCTAGCTTCACGAAGGCATCCCTAACGGCCAAGTTGTAGGTGTCATCTATTGTTATTGTAACGACGTACTTTATCCCCAGCGTCCTTAGGACGTTCAGTAACGCCTTCGAGTCGGGTGTTGAGGACTCCGCTGTGATCCTGAACAAGTAGCCACCCGGTGGGGCTACTCTCTCCCTAGGGGCTGTGGAAGCGGAGCTCATCACTATGACCTTCTGAGTATTAGCGAACTCAGCGAGGCTCTTTGTCTGCTTGCTTGTTAGGCTTCCGAATATCACCTTGATCCCCTTAGCTGCCAGCGACTGGGCCCTCTGCAGGGTCAGGCTCGGGTTTGTCTCATCGTCCTCGAAGTAGAACTTGAACCTCGTGTTCAGACCTAAGGCCTTGACGAAATCATTTATGTCCTTCTCAGCGATCTTCGCTATGACCTCTGACTGAAGCCCCGATGAGGCCCAGGTACCGCTCCTCGATACTATCACCCCGAAGGGTATCTCAGATGGTAAAGCCGTGCCCACGGTGACCGTGGTAGTGGCAGCGGGAGCAGTCACAGTCTCAACTGCTCCGGGCCTTGGGATGAAGTAGCCTATTGCAATCCCTATCAGCAGCACGATTATTAGGAGAAGGGCTAGAACGGGAGTAGAAACACCTCTTCTCGACACCATGGGGTAGCACCCCTGGCGCATGATTTGGCATTACTTATAAACGTTTCTCCATTAAGTTTTATACGAATAAGGAGATCATCCAACTCCATTTGAAAGTTAAATTTTTATTAACATTGGCTCACTGATAATAATTATTTTTGTATATTATTTCTGTATAATTAATAAGTTAATGTTATCCTTCATTTTACCCAAAAGTCCACCGGGGGTCTAAGGTCATCCGGGATCAGTGGCTTGTAGCCCCTTCCCCTCAGCCTAGTGGAGTGATCCTCCTTAGCCCTGCTCAAGAGTTCCTCATCCGTTAGGAGGTCGAACGAGGTCAAGCTCATTACCTTAGCAGCGAAGAGGAGGGATCTCCTAGCTAGAGGTGATCCTGATTGGGCCGTGCTCTGCCAGGAGTGTGCTGGAGTGCCTAAGACCCAGGCGGCCGTGTTGAACTCCACTGCCGGGGCCTTCCAGCTCACGTCCCCTACATCGGTGGAGCCCATAGCGTACTCACCCTCCCCCCAGGGATCGGGCACCTCGTCGTCGATCAGCTTATCCACTAGCCTCTCCCATCCCGGCCTCCTGGACTTCCTCAGCTCGTTCTCCTTTACCTCCTTCGGAATTGTTTTAGCTATTTCCTCAGCGAACCTCCTCTCCTCATCGCTCAGCTCCGGAACTCCCACCAGTCTCATGTTCTCAACGACCCTCATAGCAATGGGTTTGTTCGGGATCAGGTTGTACATGGCATCTATAACCTCAACCTCCACCCTTGTGCCGCTCATCAGGGCCGCTCCCCTCGCTATATCCAACACCCTGGCGTATATCCTCTCCAACTGGTCGACCTCAGGCGCCCTCACGTAGTACCAGCTCCTGGCGTACTCAGGAACCACGTTCGGCTGCTCCCCTCCCCTCTCCACCACGTAGTGGATCCTGGCCTCCCCTATCACATGCTCCCTCAGGTAGTTCACCCCCACGTTCATGAGCTCAACGCCATCCAAGGCGCTCCTCCCCTCCTCTGGTGACGTTGAGGCATGCGAGGCCTGCCCGTAAAAGTGGAACCTGCAGGACCTGACAGCTAAGCTGCTCAGAAGCGTTGCAGCGTTCATATCAGCAGGGTGGTGCGAGATCACGGCATCCACATCATCGAATAGTCCTTCCCTAACCATGAAAACCTTACCGCTGAAGTTCTCCTCAGCTGGAGTGCCGTAGAACCTCAGGGTTCCCTTGATGCCCAGCCCCTCCATCGCATGCTTCACAGCGAGGGCGGCGGCAAGACCTGAGGTGCCGTGCAAGTTGTGCCCGCACCCGTGACCGGGAGCCCCCTCAACGAGAGGCTCCCTCCAGGGTACGGGTTTCTGGGAGAGTCCTGGTAGGGCATCGTACTCCCCCATTATCCCTATCACAGGCC
>CALJEO010000118.1 GCA_938073845.1 uncultured archaeon | reverse complement strand
CTGAACCTATCGAATATCTCAGCCCTATTGTAGGTCTTCCCTATCATCAACTCAGCCCTATAACCCCTCCTTCTGAGCTCCATGTGGATCTCCTCAGCCTGATCCACGTACTCCGTGAATATCAGGACTTTCCTATCCCTCACCTCCTCCATTATCCTCAGCACCTCCCTTAGCTTCTCCCTAGCCTTCAAAGCGTACCTCTTCTCGATCAGCCTCCTATCCTCCTCTGTTCTAGCGAAAGCAAGCTCCCTTTCCATCCTCCTCCTCTCATCCTCACTCAGATCAACGTAAGCTACGTGGTGCCTCACGGGGGCTAGGAAGTTCCTGGAGAGAAGCTCCGAGAAGCTTATCTTGAAGACGATCTCCCCTGAGGTGAGGAATATGAGGTGATCGTTCCCGTCAGCCCTCTCAGGAGTGGCTGAGAGCCCCAGCCTGTACCTCGCCTTCGATCTGAATGCAACTTCCTTGAATGTGGAGGCTGGGACGTGATGCACCTCGTCGAATATCACGAGGGAGAACCTATCGTAGAGGGAATCGATGTGCTTAGCTACCGAGTTGTAAATGCCTACCGTCACCGGCCTCACCTCCTTCCTCCTACCCGAGAAGACCCCGGGGTTAAGTGAGAGCTTCTCCCTGATGAGCTCGGCCCATTGACCCACCATCTCCTCAGTCACCACGCATATCAGAGTGCTTCTAGAGGTCCTGAATATAGCCTCCAGCCCAACATACGTCTTCCCAGCCCCGGTGGGCATCACCACAGTTCCGAACCTTCCGTTCTCCTCCCACCTCCTCACGGCCTCCTCCTGGAACTCGTAGAGCGTGAAGCCCTTGAGCGGATTTACCTCATCATCAGGCCACCTCACCTCGTCCCTCACCGAGAACCCGTTCCTCTCAGCAATCCTCCTGATCCAGTGGTGGGTGAAGTAAGGGGCCTCGAACCCGTTGCCACGCCTCCTCAGAACACCTATCTCCTGAACCCTGACCTCCCTCAGCTTCTTGACGTAGTACTTAACGGTCGATATTCCCTCCAGATCCCTCAGCAGGCCCTCATCCGGATACGGGATCTCCAGCAGCATCCTCCCTCCCCCATCCCTCAGGACCAACTCTCTCCTGGCTGAGAGCATCCCCCTGACCCTCCCCAGGAGATCATCGGGGCAGTAGCCGCTGAACGAGCTCAGGATATCGTAAGCCCCGAGTGGGCCCATCGAGATCAGATAACTAAGTTCAACGACAGCTAGCCCTTCCTCCATACTGAAAGGTTCCCTGACCTCATCGCAAGGAAGGAAGGCGAACTTCCCCCTCTCGAACATCCCCCTGAGCCTCTCATCTAACTCAGACCTGTACCTCTCGATCTCCTCCCTTATGAGCTCCTCTGGTACTCCGAATGTCTCGGATAGGAAGCTTGGGTCCTTGCAGATCGCCTTCCTGGGATCGAAGAGCCAGATGGCCTCAGAGGGATCGAACCTGCAGACGGACTTGAGCCTCTCCTTGACCTCTCCGAACAGGGAATCCGGTACGGATCTCTCGAAGGTCCTACCAGCTACCCTGACCCTCAAGCGGATCTACTCCACTATCGCCACTACCTCCCCTATCCCCTTCGTCCTCCCCTCTCTGAAGACGAAGGAGCTGCCTAAGGTAACGTACTCAGGCCTTAGGATGAACCTGAATGTCGCTTCAGCTAAATCTCCGGTCCTCAGATAGGGCTTCGATGCTTCCACCAGCTTAGCTGACTGCCTTATCGTCTTGAGGTGTATCACGGGCTCGTAACCGACCCTTATGGTTGTGGGATGGTGAAGCACCCTTATTCTAGCTCTGAATGACCTCACGGCCTTAGGCCTGGAGTCTATATCCAACAGCACCATCCCCTTCCTGACCTCATCGTAATCCGCGTTAGTTATAGCGAAGGTAGCGAACTGGCCAGCCGATGCCCTGTCCACGCTCACCCTGTTGACCTGGATCGACTTCACCCTCACGGTCCTGAAGGACCCGTCGTCGAAGGGTCCCAGGAGCGCCCTCTGACCAGCGGATATGAGGCCCGATTCAACTAGGCCTGAGAGCACCAACCCAACTCCGGGGACGTTGAACTTATCGTCAACGTAGCAAATGAACTCACCTTCCTGCCTCTCTGCCCAGTTCATCCTCTGGGGCAGCATGTTGAGGAACCTCCTGAGGAGGTTCAGCCCCTCCCCGGTGACGTTTGATACCAGGAAGATGGGGGCTATCCTGCCGTGCGGTATGTTCCTAGCCGCTAGGGCACAGTCCTTCTCATCCCTCACGACTAAGGGAACCTTATTCACCCCAGGCAGCTTCAGCACGTTGATAACGCTGTCCAAGCTCCTCCTCAGGATGTCCTCGGGCGTCATGTCCACCTTAGTGATCACCACGAAGACGGGGATACCGAGCACCACGGAGATGCCAAGATGCTCCTTGAAGCTCCCTATGGGACCTGCGTTAGCTGCAACAACCAGAGCAGCGTAATCTGGAAGGGAGCCCATTACCCCCTTGAGGGTGGTCCTAAGGTACCTCTCGTGGCCTGCGAGATCTATCAGCGTGATCACCTTGGAGGACTTGAGGTATATCTCGGCCTCATCGTAAGACCTCAGCCTGTCGTTGACGGATTCGCCCGAGTCATCAAAGCCGAGTATGTGGTAGCTGATCGAGGAGGACCTCCTGTACTTCAGCTCATGCAGGTACCTGGCCACCTGGCTCATCGCGAGTCCATCACCATCGTCCAGGGATCCAGAGACCAAGACGCCCTTCAGAGTCGATTTTCCAGCATCAACGTTCCCTAGGAGGGCTACGGATACCTGTATCGGGGGCACATCCAGGGTCCTCCTTATGAGGAGCTCGTACACGTGACCCCTGGATGCCCTCTCCTTCCTTACAATTATGAACTTAGCCCCTAACCTCCCCGTTATCTCCTCCATTATCCTTAGGGACTCAGAAGCCTCCTCCTCAGTTAGGCCTAAGGGTACGCCATCATCCGTGAGGCCGAGCTCGTAGAAGGCCTCCCCTCCACCCTCATTGAGCCTGTAGTTGAGCTGGGTCACCAATCTCTCCATCCTCTCCTCTGATCCGGCCTCCAGCTTCAGCTTGTACTCCAGGTTCCCCTCTTCCCTCTCGCGCTCCAGTCTAAATACGGATCACCTCTAGCCTGTGATCCGAGATAAAAATAAATTGAGGACCAGTGGGATCGAGGGGTTACCATGAGACCCAGGGTCTTCATTAGCAGGGAGATCCCCGAGAGGGGGCTCTCGAGGATAAGGGAGCAATTCGAGGTGGATCTTTGGACGGATGAGGCTCCTCCACCAAAGAGCGTGATAATCGAGAGGGTTAGGGAGGCTGACGCCCTGGTCTCCCTGCTCACGGATCCCATAGATGCTGAGGTGTATGAGGCTGCCCCGAGGCTGAGGATAGTGGCACAGTACGCGGTGGGTTACGATAACATAGATGTGGATGAAGCAACGAGGAGGGGGATATACGTCACGAACACGCCAGGCGTGCTCACAGAAACTACGGCTGACTTCGCATTCGCTCTATTGATTGCTGCAGCTAGGCGCTTGGTTGAGGCTGATAGGTACGTTAGGGAGGGGAAATGGAAGGTCGCCTGGCACCCCATGATGATGCTGGGCTACGATGTGTACGGCAGGACGCTGGGCATAGTTGGGCTCGGGAGGATAGGTGCTGCGGTCGCTAGGAGAGCCAAGGGTTTCGGTATGAGGATACTTTACTACGATTCGGTCAGGAGGGAGGACCTCGAGAGGGAGCTCGGGATAGAGTACGTTCCCCTCGAGAGGCTGTTGGAGGAGTCGGACTTCGTCTCCCTCCACGTGCCCTTAACTCCTGAGACCTACCACATGATAGGGGAGGAGCAGCTGAGGAGGATGAAGCCCACCTCAATACTGGTAAACACATCTAGGGGGAAGGTAGTGGACCAGAAGGCCCTATACAGAGCTCTGAAGGAGAGGTGGATAGCTGGAGCTGGCTTGGACGTCTTCGAGCAGGAGCCAATACCACCGGATGACCCGTTGCTCAAGCTCGATAACCTGGTCCTGGCGCCTCATGCAGCGAGCGCAAGCCATGAGACCAGGTCCAGGATGGCTGAGATTGTGGCCGAGAACCTGATAGCCTTCAAGAGGGGAGAGATCCCTCCGAACCTCGTCAACCAGGATGTCGTTAAGGTGAGGCCTCCCGGCTTCTAACGAACCTCATGTCAATACCCTCCTTATGCCCTCGTCGAGGGGCTTCCGGATCACCCCCCTCTCCGTTATTATCCCCGTGATGTTTTCGGGGGGTGTCCTGTCGAACGCGGGGTTGAGCACCTCCGTACCCTCAGGGGCGATCCTCCTCCCGTTGATCGTGATCACCTCCTCAGGGTCCCTCATCTCTATCCTCACGTCACGGCTCGAGGACCTAGGATCTATAGTGGAGGTGGGTGCAGCCACGTAGAAGGGAATGCCGTGCTCCTTAGCCAGGACAGAGAGCGTGTATGTCCCTATCTTGTTGAAGACGGTTCCATCGGAAAGTATCCTATCCGCTCCCGTTATGATGAGGTCCACCCCCATCTCCGAGATCACGTAGCCTGCTGCGCCATCCACTATCAGCTTCACGGGTATCCCAGCTCTTCTCAGCTCGAAGGAAGTTATCCTGGCTCCCTGAAGCACGGGTCTCGTTTCGAGCACGTAAACCTCGAAGTTGAGGCCCTCCTCCTTAGCTAAGTAAAGTGGGGCCGTTGCCGTGCCGAGCCAAACGGTGGCCAGCGAACCTGCGTTGCATATGGTCATAACCCTAGATCCCTCATTTATGAGGCGCTTCCCGTGCTCCCCTATCGATAGGTTCGCCCTCACGTCCTCCTCAGCTATCTCCCTAGCCTCCCTTATAGCTCTCTCCCTCAAATCGTCCGCATCCCGAGCCCCCTCTATGGCCCGCAACACCCTGTCTATTGCCCAGAACATGTTGTAAGCGGTGGGTCTCGTCGACCTCAGGAGGTCAGCCGCTGACATCATCTCCCTGATGAGGCCCTCCCTATCACCCTCTACCTTGGTCGAGTGGAGGGCGAGGCCAAATGCTGCCGCAGCAGCTATGGCTGGTGCTCCCCTAACTACCATGCTCCTTATGGCGAAGGAAACGCAATCTATGTCTTCGCACTCGAAGAAGGTAAGCTCATCAGGTAGCTTCCTCTGATCGATCATCACAACCTTCCTTCCATCGAACTCAACGGTCCTGGGTAGGTCTATCATTCAGGAGCCCTCCCAGAATCCCCTTGTCCGTAAATAACCTTTTCGGGAAAACTCCCACCTTGATGAGCGCTGCGTGGGCCAGATCCACTACCGCCCTTGCGCCTCCGATAACCCTGGAATCGCTGCTCGCGACAACCTCATGCGCTATTATCTCCGAATCAACTCTGTTAGAGGTCTTGACATCTACTCCCGTAAGCTCCCTGATGCTCCTCGCTATGAGGCCGCTCCTCGGAATCGGTGAGTCCAAGTATAGGGTAACGCTCCCCGGGCTGAGCTCATCCAACGTGTCCTTCATCGCGAGCACAGCCCTCTCGAAGAGAGGGGATGGTCTGTAGGATGAGTAAGATAGAGTGAGGTCCCTGACCAGGCCATCGGAGCATAAGTAAACGGGATCGCCTGCCAGGCCTCTCTCCAAAGTTATTATGACGTTAAAACCATCTATTCCGAGATCTGATCCCCTGATCATATGGGGGGGAACCACCTTCAGGGCGTTCCTAATGGACTCCTCCGGCGGCCTCACGAGCTTAGACAAAGCCACCCCCTCCAACTTCCTGAGGGAGAAGACCCTTGCCAGGGAGTCTATGGGATCAGGCACTCCCATCAGGTAAAGCAGGAGGGCCGGGTAAGCTAACCTCTCCACTAATTCCCTTCTAATCGTCTCTTTAGCACCTCCAGGAACTCTTCAAGCTTCCCCCTTGGTACTGAGCCCTTACCCAGCTTCCAGTCCCCCCCACCTCCTCCCCCGAGCTGCCTGCATAAGTCCCTCATGACTCCGCCAGCCTCCATCTCGCCCTCCCTGTAGCCAGCCGCTAGCAGCGCGAGATCGGCCCTCTCCCCAGATAGCTTGGCCAGAAGCACGAGCCTCCTTTCACCACCAGCCAGCTTATCTGCTAGCTTTATCCCCTCATCCAAACTGGCCTCCTCTAGTTTAACGAAAGCGAGCGTATGGTTCCCAACTCTCTTGTAGTTCCTCAAGGCATCCGCTATGAGCCCCTCCTCCCTCTCCCTCATCCACTTCCTCTTCTCCCTCCTGAGCTCCCTCAGTTCCTCCATGATTCCCTTAACAGCTATATCCACCTCCTCCTCACTCACACCGGCCTCCTGAGCCACTTTCCTAATTTTCTGATGTACCTCAACCAGCTTGCTCACAGCCGGAAGCCCAGCGGAGAACTCCAGCCTCACTACACCATCCTGTATCTTCCTGGTCCTCCAGACCTTTATGGTACCGACTTCCCCCGTCCTAAGGACGTGGGTCCCCCCGCAGGCCTGGGCATTGAATCCCTCTATCTCGACCACCCTGAGCACGGGATCGGGCACCACTCCCCCTTGATAGAGGGTGAAGCCGTACCTCCCCTCAGCTTCCGTCCTAACCAGCCAGAGGGTCCTAACGGGCAGGTTCCTCATGACGATATCGTTAGCCAGAAGCTCTATCCTCCTGAGCTCATCGGAGCTTATCTGCTTGTAATGGGTTATGTCAAGCCTGCTCTCCTCATCCCCCTTCTGAGCCCCCCATTGCCAGACGTGGGATCCGAGAACCCTCCTCGCTGACTCAAGTAGGATGTGCGTAGCCGTGTGATGCCTCATCCTGCTCAGCCTCCTGGCCGCATCCACCCTACCCCTGACGTATGTGCCGGGAGGCGGCAACTCCCCCTTCACCGAGTGAAGGACCCTACCAGCGTGCTTCTCCACTCCTTCAACCCTAGCTGATCCCCCATCCCACTCTATGGTGCCCACGTCAGGGGGCTGACCCCCTCCCTCCGGATAGAAGGCAGTCCCGTCGAGCAGGAGCTTCCCATCCACGTATCCAAGCACCCTGGCCTCGAACTCCAGCATGTAAGGATCCTGGTAGTAGAGGAGCCTCGTGGGCGGGAACCCCATCAGCTCCTCCAGCATGGGGAACACCTTGGGAGGCTCCGGCCTCCTCGACTCATGCCTAGCAGCCACCATCTCGAAGAAGTTGTCGGGCACCTCAACACCGCTGCCCAGGCTCTCGGCTATCCTCTTAACGGTATCCGGAGGTAAGCCGTGGGAGTCGTAGAGCAAAACCAGGTCTTCCACGCTCATGCTTCCCTTCTCCCTAAGCAGATCAGCCACCACCCTCCTCCCCCTCTCTACCGCCTCTTTATACCTAGCTTCCTCGATGCCCACGATCTCAGCTATCCTGTCCACGGCCTCCCTCAGCTCCGGGAATCCCCTCCTGGACCAGTGCTCAGCCTGCCTGACGACGAGCTCAGATAGCGGCACATCTGAGCCCAGCTCCCCAAGTACCCTGAGGCTCCTCCTTATCAGGAGCCTGCCCAGATAACCCTCGTTGACATTAGAGGGGACCAGACCGTCCGCTATCATGAAGGCTAACGCCTTAGTATGATCCAGAAGTGAGAATACCCTCTCTAAGGGAGCTATCCTCTCCTCCAAAACTTCTGGGTTGATTCCTATCATTTTGGATGCTTCCAGCCTCAGCGATGAGATCTTCCTCCCCTTCTCGAGCTCCCTTAGTATTGAGGAGACCTTGGAGTAAGCTACGAGGAGCGATCCCTCAGGCTCATTCAAGCCGAGCTCCCTCATGAAATCCTTCAGCAGGTCCCCATAGACAGCATGGAATCCAGTAGCATCTCCCCTCAGGAGCCAGGTTATCCTCTCCAATCCGTAGCCCGTATCAACGATCTTCGTGTCCATTGGGACGTAACTCCCGTCCTCCACCTTGTACTGCATGAAGACGA
>CALJEO010000117.1 GCA_938073845.1 uncultured archaeon | reverse complement strand
CAGGAGGGGCGAGATAAACGTAATAGTAACTACTAGGGTTCTGGATGAGGGGATAGATGTTCCTGATGCTGATGTCGCTGTGATAGTGAGCGGGTCCGGGTCCAGGAGACAGATGGCCCAGAGGATAGGTAGGATCGTTAGAGGAGCTCCCGGGAAGGTGGCAGACGTTTACGAGATCATAACGAGGGGGACGATCGAGGAAAAGCTCTCAAAGGTGAGGAGGAGGGGCATAGCCTCCCTGAGGGGAGGAAGATTTTTATAAAGTTAGGCTAGTCTAACTTTTGATGGGCATGGATCGGGTCCCCCTATCCAGCCTGAGGCCGAGGGAGAGGGGGAGGGTCATCTCCGTATCGGGTGGTTGTGGAGCTGCGAGGAGATTGATGGAGATGGGAATATTGCCGGGGGAAGTTATAGAGGTCTTATCGAACTCCTTTGGGCCCATTGTCATCAGGGTGAGGGGTGCGACGTTCGCCCTGGGTAGGGGGCTGGCCTCCAGGGTCTTAGTGGAGGTGGTCGAGTGAGCTCCTTGTCGAACGGAGGCTGCTTTGCACACTGCCCGAAGCCCATCGGTGGATGTGATGGGTCAAGAGAGCTCCTCATCGCACTGATAGGCTCTCCGAACGTTGGGAAGAGCACTCTATTCAATAGGATAACGGGTGGGAACGTTCACGTCGCCAACTGGGCTGGAGTAACCCTCCAGAGGTTCGAGGGGACGCTGAGCTATGGAGGGAAGAGGCTGAGAGTGGTCGATCTGCCAGGCACTTACGGCCTCTCAGCTGAGAACGTAGGGGAGAGAATAGCTAGGGAGTTCATAGCCGGAGAGAAACCGGATGTCCTGATCCTGATAGCTGATGCGACCTCCCTGGAAAGATCCCTCTACTTGGTCGTTAATGCCCTTGAGCTCCAAGGTAGGGCTGTAGTGGCCCTGAACATGATAGATGCGGCTGAGAAGAGAGGGATACATGTGAACGAGGAGGGCCTACAGGGGAGACTTGGGGTTCCAGTGGTCTCGATATCTGCTCTCAAGGGCTTCGGTATAGGGAGGTTGCTCAGAGCGATAATAGATGTCGCCGAGGGAAGGTCAGGGAGAGAGGAGCCTCTTTTGGTGAACTACAATGGGCTAGAGAGGTTCATAGCGAGGCTGGAGCGCGTGCTCGGGGAGGCGGGCTTTGATAGGTACCCCCTGAGGTGGGCTGCGGTGAGGCTACTGGAGGGGGATGAGGTCCTGATGAAGGAGCTCTCTGAGTATCCGGAGGTCGCTAGCGAGGTACTAGCGCTGAGGGAGGAGGCCAGGAGGGAACTCGCAACGGAACCGGAGAGTTTAGTTATAGCCTCCCGGTATGAGTTCATAGAGGAGCTCCTGATGGATAACGTGGAGAGGGTGGGCCTATCCGGGCCCTCCGTCGAGGAGGCCCTGGACGGCGTGCTGCTCCACCCCATCGCGGGTCCTTTGGTCTCGGTCACGCTCATACTGCTGGCCTTTCTCGCTGTATTCACCCTAAACACGGGCTTCCCAGTGACGATGATCCTCAGCGCAGTGGGGCTCAAGGATCTATCTGATCTCATCGAGAGCTACAGCCTCACTGGCCTGATAGGTTCACTATTCGGGGCAGTCTCCTCGAAAGTGGCATCAGCCCTCTCCTCCCTCGGGCTCAATGATCTCCTGGTCGGACTGATGTCGGAAGGCATCCTGGGCACCCTGGGAACCCTGATGTCATTCATACCGCTTCTCCTGATAACCTACATGATCTTAGGAGCCCTTCAGGACAGCGGGATCTTCCCGAGAGCTGCAGCTTCACTGGACAGCATCTTCAGGAGGTTCGGCCTCAGTGGGAGGGCCCTCTTCCCAGCGGTCGTCGGGTTTGGGTGCAACGTCCCAGGTGTGATAGCCACCAGGGGCCTCGAGGAAGAGGAGGAGAGGGTCGTGACGAGTGTCGCAGAACCCTTCATCCCCTGCCAAGCTAGGCTCGCGGTGTTAGTGGTAATCTCAGCGGCGGTCTTCAGGGATCCCCTACATCAGGCTTACCTGATGGTCTCGATATATCTGCTTGGGATCCTGATGTTCCTCCTATCATCTAAGTTCCTCAGGAAGTTAATTTTCGGATCTAAGGAAGCACCTGAGCTTCTTATGGAGCTCCCCCCTTATCACGTGCCGAGCGCGAGGGTGATATGGTGGTACGCGAGGGCAAACACGCTCCACTTCCTCAGGAAGGCGGGTCTGATAATACTCATCCTGGGAACTCTGACATGGCTGGCCCTAAACTCCGGGCCCTCAGGTTATCCAGTTGAGACATCAGGGAGCTTTGCCTCAATCATCGGTAGCTTCCTAGCCCCCGTCCTCTCCCCAGCAGGCCTAGACGACTGGAGGCTCGCTCTCGCTTTGGAAGTAGGTTTTATAGCTAAAGAAGGATTAATAACAGTTTTTTCATCGATCTCAGGGATTTCCGATCCTGTTGGAGCAATAAGAGCGCTAGGTATGACTCCGCTAAGGGCCGTATCCCTGGCCCTCTTCATGAGCCTCTACGTACCATGCTTGGCCACTCTCTCGGTAATGCTCTCGGAGCTCAGGAGGGCCAAGTACGTTGCAATAGCGATCTTGATTGAACTAACAGTAGCCTTCCTCCTCTCATCACTCTTCTACTCAATTGGATCTATCTTAGGGCTCAGGTGAACCTTATATCCTTTCCATGGGCTTGAGCGTGATGGATGAGCTGGACGTCAGCATACTCGATGAGCTCGTCAGGGATGGGAGGATAACTGTGAGTGAGCTCTCGAAGAAGCTGGGTGTGCCTAGGACAACGCTGGATTCGAGGATAAGGAGGCTGATGGAGTCCGGGTTAATAAAGGGCTTCACAGCCCTCTTAGACCATAGGAGGATAGGCTATCAGATAACGGCCTTCGTCCTCGTCCAGATAAGGAGGAGGAAGCCGGAGCAGGATAGATCGAATCAGGAGATATTCATAGAGGATATAGGGAGGGAGTCAGGGAGGAGATCGGATCTCCCCTGGGTGGAGGAGGCTCACATAATAACCGGCGATTACGATGTCCTCCTCAAGGTGAGGGCCAGGGATATGGACGAGCTCACCAGGTTCCTCATAACGGAGCTCGCGAGGCACCCTGACGTTGAGAGGACGCACACCATCATGGTTCTAAAGAGCCCTTACTCAGGGCTGGTCCCGTTGAGGAGACCTCTCCCTTAGCTCCCTCAGCAGGGGTATCTCCCTCTCCAGATCAGGTGTCACGAGCTCCCAGAGTATCCTGGGTTTGCCGAAGCGCTTAGTCCTGATGACCCTAGTTGGGGTCACTATGATGCTCACCGGCATGTCCTGATCCTCCATTGGGACCTCTTTAACCACCTGAAGGTCGTGAACTGTGGTGGCTATTGGAGTATCGCTCCCGACGGCCCCCACCTCCCCCAATATCCCGTACTCCAGATCAGAGTAGCCGTGCCCCTTACCGACCCTCCCTCCCCTCTCATCCACGGCCACCGAACCCGTGACCTTTAGATCTACCTTCGGGATGTCCAAGCGCACCTTCCTCCCGTACTTGAAGGCTCCCGAGATCTTCGAGGCCTCCCTGTACCTGCTCACAGGTATCTCCCTCGGATCGAGGATGAGGAATCCCTCCCTGAGCCTGGGGGTGGCCATCACGATCATCTTTCCCTCGGAGAGCCCTAGGTACCTTACTTGCCTCTGCGGAGAGTCCGGATTCACAAATATGACCTCAGCCTCCTCCCATTCCCTCTGGAGACTTAGCTTCCTAGCGGCCTCCTCAGCGCCTACGAAATTTGGTATCCTTCCCCTGATGGGCTTGGGAAAGAGGGTAACTCCCCTCTCCTCCATGCGGCTCCAGATAAGCCTCCTCAACCTCTCCTTCTCCTCCTTCGGGTCCATCCCGATCATGACTGAGAGGTCGGCATGCTAAAAGTTATAAAAAGTCCCTCCCTGGGAGGGCGGGCCCTCGATTGAGCCAAAGGGAGAGAATATTAGAGGTCCTGATGAGTTCTCAGGAACCCCTCTCGGTCGATGATATAGCTAGACAGCTCGAACTTGACCCAAGGGAATCCAAGGAGATATATGAACACTTGGAGCATGTGGCCAGGACCGCTAGGGCTAAGTACGGGAAGACCCTGCTGATGGAGCCCCCTCAATGTAGGAAGTGCGGTTACACCTTCAGAGACCTGAGGAGGCCCAGAAAGCCCAGCAAGTGCCCTAGGTGTGGGAGTGAGTGGATATCCCCTCCCAGGTTCTTGGTCAGGTGAGCGACATGAGGTCAACTAACGTGTCCCTCATGGCAACGACCACGCTCTCCCTGACGTTCTCGAGATCACCGTGGGCATTGCTATCGAGCTCTATAGTGCCCAAGGATACCGTGGGGATCCCCTTCCTAGCGAACACGAAGCCATCATTACCTCCTAGGGAGCCGGCTACTCTCCTGGACCCGAAGTGCCTCTCGTAACTATCCAGGACCTCCCTGACGAAGTCATCGTTTGGATCGGTCATCCAGCCGGGGTTCAGGGTCTCCTCAATCGAGACCTCGACATCAGCCCCAAGCTTGCAGGCAGCAGCGCTGACGGCTGCCCTGAACCTAGCTATCACCTCCTCCTTGGATTCCTCAGGGATGAACCTAATATCGAAACCCAGCTTCGCCTCGCTCGGGATGACGTTGTACTGCGTCCCAGCCTCCATCCTGGTGATGCTGAACCTACCCCAGAGCTTGGGTACAGGCGATCCATCTGGTGAGGGTATTACCGAGAGCCTCGAAGCGTGCAGCTGAGAGAAGCCGGTGAGAAGCTCATCAGCTAGCTTCAGGGCTAAGTGGACTGGATTAATGGAAGCGAAGGGCCTCCCAGCGTGACCTCCCCTCCCCTTGATCACTAGCTCCCCATGTATGACGCCGCTCGCCCCCACGCCGACGAAGTCCGGGGCAGCGTCTATCACGACCACGGCATCCGGCCTCATACCCACTTCACTGAGCCCCTCCTCAGCCAGAGCGACGACTCCAGTACCTCCCACCTCCTCATCCCCCACGACAGCCAATATTGGGTTGTACTTGGCCTCTCCCCTCCTCAGCCTTCCACAGGCCGATAGGCTGAGGGCTATGGCGGATTTATCGTCCGCAGCCCCCCTACCGTATATCCTTCCGCCGATCCTCCTGGGATCAAATGGATCGAAGGCATCGCCTTCGAGCACCCAGGGCCCCCTGGCCGGTACTACATCATAGTGGGAAAGGAGGAGGATGCTCTTATCGGCACCTAAATCCTTCCAGGCTATTAAATTAGGGAGATCTCCTTTGCTATCGGAGAACCTCTGGATATGAGTGTCCATCCCTATGGACTCCGCTTCCCTCTCGATAAGCTCCACTGCCTTCCAGTAATTCCTCCTATCGATGGCGCTTGTGTCAACTCTCACTAGTTCCATCAGGAATAGGAACATACCCTCGTCCCCGATCACACCGTGGGGCATAGCTCGTCCAAGCGTTGACCTTTTTAACTATCACCTCGAGGCTCGTCGGTGTCTCGCTTGAGGATCGTGCTCCTAGGCAAACCCGGTGCGGGTAAGGGCACCCAAGGCGAATCCCTAGCCGAGGTCCTGGGGATCCCTAGGATCGTGATGAGTGACCTGCTGAAGGAGGAGGTCAGATCCGGCTCCGACCTCGGGAGCTTGATAAGGAGCTACATGGACGAGGGGAAGCTGGTCCCCGACGAGGTGGTCTACGAGGTCCTGGAGAGGGGGCTCACCCGAGCGCTCAGGGGATTCATCCTGGACGGCTTCCCTAGGAACCTGAAGCAGGCCGATTGGTTGGATAAATTCCTCTCCTCAAGGGACTCGGGGCTCGATGCGGTGCTGTACTTCGATGTGAGCGACCTGACGGTGCTCAGGAGGATGATGGGGAGGCTCGTCTGCGAGATTTGTGGCAGGACATATAACGTGTTCTACGACCCCCCTGAGGATGTCAGGAGGTGCGTCTGCGGGGGAAGGCTTTATCAGAGGAGCGATGATTGCTACGAGAAGATCCTCAAGAGATTGGAAGTCTTCAGGGAGGAGACAGAACCCCTACTTGATTACTACAGGGCAAGAGGTAAGCTAATCTCGATAGATGCATCCAAAGACATTGAAGAAGTGAGGAGGGATGCTTTAAACGCATTATCTAAGCTCAGAGATCTCAAGTAAGTTCCCGAATGCTGTCAAGATCACATGGACACTGATCACTGCACGGCCCCTGTGAAACCTGGGACGCATATTGATTAAAACTGTTGAAGAATATCCTAAAATGATCTAAATTCTAAACCTATTATCTTTGATCTTTCATCATTAGCTCCTATATATGATCCACGAGCGGGCTCAGGGACCATCGCCTCTACACGTTTTTAAATCATGCTCGAATTAGCGTGAGGAGAGCGTATGTCGAAGGTAGCGAGGAGGAGGAAAGTAGAGGGTGTAAAGCCCAAGATATCACGCGGCCTTCCGGTCAGAGCTAGACTGAAGTGCATCGATAATACCGGAGCGAAACTACTCATGATAATCGGTGTCCACGGCTACAAGGGGAGGAAGGACAGGGTGCCCACGGCTAGCGTAGGTGACATGGTCTCCGTGGTCGTCAAGAGGGGGAGGTACGATCTGATGCATAAACCCTTCAAGGCGATAGTGGTGAGGCAGCGGATGCCTTACAGGAGGAAGAACGGTCAATGGATCGTCTTCGAGGACAACGCCGCTGTCCTAGTTAATGATGACGGCACCCCGAGGGGTTCTGAGTTCAGAGGACCCATAGCGAAGGAAGCTATAGAGAGATGGCCATCCCTCAGTGTGGTCTCAGCTCAGGTAGTATGAGGTGATTCGATGCAGAGGACGACTTCGCACAAGCCCAGCAAACAGAGGAAGTACCTCTACAACGCACCCCTCCACCATAGGGCTAAGATCATGTCAGCCCCGCTATCGGAGGAGCTGAGGAGCAAATACGGTATAAGATCGATTCCGGTGAGGAAGGGAGACAGGGTGAGGGTAGTCAGGGGGGACTACAGGGGCACGGAGGGCGAGGTGATATCGGTGGATAGGAGGAGGTATAGGATAGCGGTGAAGGGGATCGTCAGGAAGAGGGCGGATGGTACCGAGGTCCCAGTGCCAATACATCCCTCCAAGGTGGTCATAACAAGGCTTCACCTGAAGGACGATGCTAGGAGGAGCATGCTAGAGAGGAAGGGAGTGAGGGCGGAGGAGATCTTGGAGGAGAGTGAGTGAGAATGGGAAAGATGGGAGGTTCAAGGTATCTCAAGAGGTTAGCAGCTCCTGGATACTATCCAGTAGCTAAGAGGGAGAAGACCTGGGTCGTCAAGCCCAGACCTGGGCCTCACCCGATGAATGAGGGAATACCTCTCCTCCTGATAGTTAGGGACATCCTTAAGCTAGCCACTACAGCGAGGGAGGCTAAGAGGATAATAGGTATGAAGAAGATACACGTTGACGGGAAGCCTCGCTACGATTACAAGTTCCAGGTCGGACTGATGGACGTGATATCGATACCGGAGATGGACTCTCACTACAGGGTGGTGCCCGATCCTCGCAGGTTCCTCAGGCTCCTGGAGATACCGGTCAGCGAGAGCAAGTTGAAGGTGGTCAAGGTGGTGGGGAAGAGGACCTTGAGGGGAGGTAGGATCCAGCTGACCTCACACGACGGCAGGAACTTTGACTATGGTATGGAGGTGAGGCCCATGGATTCGCTGCTGATAGAGCTCCCGTCACAGGGGATAAGGGAGGTACTGAGGTTCCA
>CALJEO010000116.1 GCA_938073845.1 uncultured archaeon | reverse complement strand
ATTCATCCTAAGAATTCTTTCGGGCATTAACACCTCAAGCGCTTCCGGTCGAATCTCCCTTCCATACACACTGGAACTGTTGACTAAGGTGGGAGCGATGGAACCTGAGATGGGGATCCCGCCTCTAGGCCTCAGCAACTATCGATAGCTCCCAGTCCTTCCTAGTGAAGGTCAGCTGAGCTGTGACTGCTATCAGGAGGGAGAGCAGGCCTGTGTACCTGGAGATGACACCTATATCCACTCCTATGGAGCTCAAGGTGAACTCATACCTAACAGGATCGCTCAGGTGATAGCTGAGCCCTCCTATGTAGATCACCCTGGTGATGAGCCTCCCCTCAGCCTTGGTCAGTATGCCTGAAGCATCGTACGTACCCCTGAAGTACTCCACAAAGTTATCTACTGATACGCTCTCGATCCTGTTCCCTACCGGGATCTCATGTACGGTCCTGATCGCTTTGTCCCTGATCTCCACTGTCTTCATCGCCTTCCCAGCATCATAGAGGAGCTTGGCTGCAGCCAGCCTGTTCAGAAGGACCCTGGTCTCCTGAAGGGCCATCGTAGCCCTGTAGGACTCGAAGTCGGGGGGCTTGAAGGCAGCGTAATCTAAGTAGGGAGTCCCGTTCAGCGTGTATTGAATTGTAGCTACGCTTATCCTACCCACAGTGGGGGCCGCTACGACTGTGTAGACCCCACCTAGTATTAGAATGAGCGTGAGCACGCTAAGTGCTGCCTTGGAGAGGGAGCTCAGCCCCTTCGGGTAGGAGGAGGGGAGCATGAGGAAGGGCACGCGTGTAGCATGGGTTATTATCCTGAGGAGGTTTATCCTCCTCCTATTGGCCAGGAAGGAGAGCAGGGCTATGCCAGCTAGGAAGCCCCCGGCGTGGGCGAATACCGCTACACTACCGGCGATCCTTGCGTAGCCGTACATCACCTGCATCGCGAACCAGAGGAGTATGTAGAGGGAGGCCCTCATGGGAAAGCAGAAGGGTATGAGGAAGATCGGAATGCAAACGACGAGTGAGGTGCCTGGGTAGAACATGAGGTAAGCTCCTAGAACTCCGCTTATCGCCCCTGAGGCGCCTATGGCTGGCACCGCGTATGAGGTCAGACCCCCTATGAAGGAGTAAGCTGAGTGGAAGACGGAGGCCGCTAGGCCGGATGTGAAGTAGAGGAGAGCGTACCTGAGGGAGCCAAGGGCATCCTCAACAGCCCTGCCGGCGAAGAAGATGAAGTACATGTTGAAGAATATGTGGAAGATATCGGCGTGGAGGAACATTGATGTTATGAGCCTGTACCACTGGTCCGGGTAGGGTAGAAGGGATGGGGAGAAGCCGCCTGCAGTGACCCAGTAGTCGCTTATACTCAGGAAGAGGTTTCTGTAAGAAGTGAGGGCGTATACAAGAGAGTTCGCGACGATTAGTGATATCGTGACCCTGTGCCTCGGTCTGAACTCGGGCACTGTCATCGGTATCCCTAAGGCCATGTACATCCGAAGCTGTTCGATTCGACGGTAAATAAAGTTTTCCAAGTCTTCAAGATGAACCTCCCGTCCACTGATTTCCGATACCCACTTCGGCTAGCGAGGGGCATGGATAATATGGGGATGTGCTTTGATGCGCGATGGGAGTGGATGAGTGGGAGCTGTCCGTCCTTATACTCGCTGGCGGTGGAAGCGAGAGGTTCGGTCGCGATAAAGCTCTCTATGAGGTTCTCGGTGAGCCCCTGATATGCCAAGTGGTGAGGAGGATATCTCCCCTCTCCAGGAACATCATAATATCGGCTAAGTCGAGCTCGGCAGAGATAGCTAGGCTCTTCCCCAACCTAGAGGTGGTGACCGATGAGCTAGAGCTGAGGGCGCCGATAGTAGGCCTTATGAGCTCTCTAAGCAGGGTTAAAACCGAGTACGTTGCTGTGGTAAGCTGCGATTCCCCTTTAATAAATCCGGATGTGATAAGGCTCCTCTTCAGACTAGCTAGGGGAAGGAGCGGGGCCGTGCCCATCTGGCCCGATGGGAGGATGGAGCCCCTCCAAGCCGTTTACAGGACGAAGGAGCTTCTCGAGAGGTTACGGGATTGCTGGAAGAGGGGCGATCTAAGGGTCAGGTGCGCCGTAGAATCCATGGAGGATACACTCCTCGTCCCCATCGAAACGCTCAGGGAAGTGGATCCGGAGCTGGAATCTTTCCTCAATCTGAACTCCAGGGAGGACCTAGGGGATTTGATGAGGAGATTGAAGCGGTAACTACTGCTCTAGAGGAGCGTGAAGGTGCGCAGGCATCGATCCAATAACATAGCTCCCCTGCCCTCGCTGGGCATTGAGCTAGCCCCTTAGACTCCGATGCGATATCAGTACAATATCCTCCTCGCTCAACCTCCAGCCCATGGCACCTCTGAACTCCTCTATCCTGCTCACCTTCTCACTTTTCGTGATTGCTGTTACCCTCGGCCTCGAGATAAGGAAGTTCAGAGCTACTTGAACAGCTGTCCTCCCGTACCTCTCCCCTACCTCCTTTAGGACAGGGACCTCACTGACCCTCCCTCCTTCGAGGGGAGTATAGGCCTGTATGCTCACCCCCCTCTCGATGCAGGAAGGTAGTAGATCCTCCTCTATCCTCCTGTCCAGCACGCTGTACTTCACCTGGTTCACCACAACCTCATGCCTACTGGTTGAGGCCATCGCCTCCTCGAGCTCCCTCAAGTCGAAGTTGCTAACCCCTATGTGCCTGCAGAGACCCTCCTCAGCCACCCCCTCCAGGTACCTCACCTGCTCCCCTATGCTGACGCGCTCGTTGGGCCAGTGTATCAGGATCAGATCAGCGTAGCTCAGGCCGAGTCTCCTCAAGCTCTGCCTAGCAGCTTTTATAACCTCCTCCCTGCAGATGAAGTGCCTAGGAAGGAGCTTCGTCGTGATGAAACAACCATCCCTCCCGAAGGATCTGACGACATCGCCCACAAGCCCCTCAGTGGAGTACATCTCAGCAGTATCTATCTGATCTATTCCAAGCTCCAAGGCCCTCATAAGGGCATCTTTAGCATCCCTCCTGTTTCTGATTCCCCAAGTGCCTATGCCTATAGCTGATACCTTCTCCCCAGTCCTCCCAAGCTCCTTCCTGTCCTCCGGATCTATGGGGAATGCTGGGCTCAAGGAATCACGCCCTCTCAACCACTAACCTCAGGGGAGTCGTGTTGGAGAGGTTATCGCTGACAGGACACCTCTCCTCCACCCTCCTGATGAACTCCCTGAGCTTCTCCTCATCCGCATCCGTTTTAAGTCGCATAATTACCTTAACCTCCTTGTAGCCGGCCCTCGGGCCCTCCTTACCGTAGAGGACAGCCGGGTTGAAGATGCCCATTGCCTCGAATGAGGCCTCGCTCACCTCAATCGCCATTTCCTTGGCCACCAGAGTGGCTGTGATATTGATGCAGCCTACGAGAGAGGCTAGAGCTAGGTCCAAGGGGCTGGGAGCATCCCCGCCCAGTTTGTCTATCAACAGGTCGAAGCCCCCGCAGGAGACCCTCGTCTTGGTGGGGGATAACCTGACCCCCGAGACCCTCACCTCCATGTCCTTGTACTCCATAGCCATCGTGCCGTGAAACAGGTCTCACTAAAAACTCTGATGTCCTAAGGAAGACCTGAGGACCCCCCGTATACCCCCGCTGCGGGTCGAACGCATTGATATGAATTTTTTATTTCGGATAACTGAACGATGCTACCATGTTCGAAGTCCTGCTCTGCCTAGTATCAGGGTTCCTGGCAGCTAGGTTCCTCAGGATGAGGACGCACTCATTGCTCCGACCCCTAACTTACGCGTTCATCTTCCTCATAGGTATCGAGGTGGGTAGCGGAAACCCATACATGCTTCCCGAGCTTTTCCTTCAATCTTTAGCGATAACTCTCTCCGCGTTATCAGGAAGTATCTTAGCCCTCTATGCCTCCAGGAGGCTAAGGTGATGCTCCCTTCCCTGCTCCCATCAGCTCTTCTCCTCTCGGGGATTCTCTTGGGTTCTCTAGTGAAGGTACCTCTCGCTGGGATG
>CALJEO010000115.1 GCA_938073845.1 uncultured archaeon | reverse complement strand
GGAAGCAAGCTGGACCTCAACTCACTTAGGGAGGAGCTGGAGAGGAGGGGTGAGCGCGTGGGAGTTAGGGTCCTGGTGCTTCATGAGAGCGTGCTCAGGTTCATGCAGAGGGTGTGAGGATGCCTAGGTACGATGCTAGCGAGATCTCCGAGATAGTGGAGATGCTCTCCTTCCAGAACTTAGACGTGAGGTCCGTCACCTTAGGCGTCAGCCTGTTCCCAGCCCTTAAGTACAGCGATATCGCTGAGGGAGTCTACAGGGTGCTGCTCGAGAGGTCCTCAAAGCTTAGAGAGGCGGTGGATAGGGTATCCAGGAGGTTGGGGGTGAGGATCGTGACTAAGAGGGTTGCAGTCACCCCAATCTGTGACCTGATAGACTCCAGAGCTTCCGATAAGGAGGAAGCCAGGGATCTGGGGCTGAGGATAGCTGAGCAGTTGGAAAGAGCGGCTAAGGAGCTCGGTATAGACTATGTAGGTGGATATGCAGCTTTCGTTGACTCGGGGTTCTCCTTAGGAGACTTTGGTGTCATCCACTCCATACCAGAGGCTCTCTCATCAACCGAGAGGGTCTCCTCACTAGTCAATGCGGCATCAACTACGCATGGTATAAACTTGGATGCCCTCTCCCTCATGGGGGATGTGATCAAGAGGACCGCTGAGCTGAGCGAGGGGATGGGATGCACCAGGCTAGGGATATTCGCTAATGCTATAAGCGGCATTCCTTTCATACCTGGAGCTTTTCACGATAACAGAGAGGAGGATCCTGTTATAAACGTCGCGGTAAGCGGCCCAGGAGTTGTGGAGAACGTCGTGAAGCTTGCTGAGCGTGGTGACATAAGGGAGGTGCATGACTCGATAAAGAGAGCTGCGTTCAAGATAACTAGATTAGGCGAGTTAGTGGGGAGGGAGGTAGCTAGGGAGATGGGAGTCAGATTCGGCTCAGTGGACCTATCTCTAGCTCCCACCCCGGCTGTGGGCGATAGCGTGGCCGGAGTCCTTAAAGCCATGGGTGTGAGCGAAGTCGGAGCTCCTGGCAGCGTTCTGGCACTAGCTGTGCTGACAGATGCTATCAAGAAGGGCGGGGCCATGGCTACATCATCCGTCGGGGGACTGAGCGGGGCATTCATACCCGTTAGTGAGGACTCAGGGATGGCTGAAGCCGTTAGGAGGGGATCTCTCAACCTCCAGGCGCTGATGGCAATGGCTGCCGTCTGTAACACGGGGCTCGATATGATACCCATCCCAGGTGATGTCGAGAGCCACGTGATATCAGCGATAATAGGGGATGTGATGGCCCTCGGTGTGGTGCTTGACAAGACGCTGGGGGTGAGGCTGATCCCTGTTCCGAGGGCGAGGGAAGGGGAGGAAATACATTTCGGTGGATTGCTCGGGTCATCTCCAGTGTTGGGGGTTCAAAGGATCGGAGCGGAGCGGTTACTGGCCAGGGGCGGCCTGGTCCCGCCGATGGTCAACAGGCTCCTCAGGGGATAGTAGGTTGAGGACACTCAGGTTCAAGCGTAAGTACAGGGAGGCCATCATCTCAGGGAGGAAGGGGATCACCATAAGGAGGGAGAGCGATCTAAGGCCTGGGGATCTGGTCGTCCTAGAGGTCGGGGAGGAGAGGATAGGTGAGGCCCTGATAAAGTGCGTTGATGAGGTCCGCTCGGATGAGCTGAACGAGGAGATAGCTAGGGAGGACGGTTTCGAGAGCTTGAGCGAGCTCCTGGATGAGTTAAGGTCCATATACGGTGATGATGCGTTGATGAAAGGGGTCAAATTTAAGTTAATAAGGTTCGAGATGCTCAGGGGGGATCCTCTATGAGCTTCGGCTTCATAGTTCCTTCACAGAGGGCCGATAGGGAGCAGGACGTCGTGATCGTGGGAGGAGGCCCTGGAGGCTTAACAGCAGCGATCTACCTAGCTAGGTACGGTTTTAAGACGCTGGTGCTCGAGAAGAGCGCACCAGGTGGGAAGGTCAACGTAAACCCACTGATAGAGAACTACACAGGCTTCGAATCAGTGAGCGGTGAGGAGCTCGCCAGAAGGATGCACATGCATGCCCTGAAGGCCGGAGCGCTAATACTCTCGCCCGAGGAGGTGGTGAGGCTTGAGCTGAGGGGGGAGCTGAAGGGGGTCTACACGGGATCCGGAAGGGATTTCGTGGCGAAGGCTGTGGTGATAGCGACAGGAGCTGAGGAGAGGAAGCTAGGTGTACCAGGGGAATCTGAGCTCTTCGGCAAGGGAGTTAGCTACTGCGCTGTCTGCGATGGTCCCTTCTTCAAGGGTAAGAGGGTCATAGTGGTTGGGGGAGGGAACACGGCTGCTAGCTCAGCCATATACCTAGCTAGGATAGCTGAGGAGGTCATCCTTGTGCACAGGAGAGCGAGCATGAGGGCTGAGAGGGCTCTTGTGGATAAGCTTAGGGCCATGGCTAACGTGAAGCTGAGGCTCAACAGCGTGGTTACTAGGGTGGTTGGGGGCAGCAGGGTGGAGGGAGTAATCCTGAAGAACTTAGAGACGGGAGAGGAGGGTTTAGTTGAAGCTGAGGGTGTCTTCATATTCGTTGGGGTTGAGCCCAGAAGCGAGCTGGCTAAGGAGGCTGGGGTCGAGGTCGATGAGAGGGGCTTCATAAGGGTGGACTGTTGGCAGAGGACCAACATAGCCGGTGTTTACGCCGTCGGTGACGTAGTAGGTGAGCCCATGCAGATAGCTAAAGCGGTAGGAGATGGGGTGAGGGCAGCTACTGATATAAACAGGATGCTCGAAGGTTAGCCTCAAAGCATCATGACCGGGACCTTTCCAAACCTCCCTAGGCTCACTTCCTCCCCGGGCTCAGCGTCCACGAGAACCACCCTAACCCCCAGGGCCCTCCCCTTCACGCGACCTGAGGTCATGACATCACATATCAGCTTCGCCAGATCCTCCCTGCCCACGCTCAGGGGAAGCACCACCATATCCAAACCCGCTAAGCAGTAAGGGGTGAGCAGGGCCAATTCCCTAGCGCTCAACTCGAGCCTCAAGGCTAGCTCCTTGAGAACGTTATCCTCAGCCATGGGGAGCATGAGCTCATTGAAGCCCAGCCTCCTCATCCCTCGGGATGCCTCCTCTATCGCATAATTCAGCTCGGCTATGGCCGAGGCAGTTCCGGGGCCCATGAAGGGGGATCTTGCAACTAAGCTCACCACCTCAGCTGAGCTCTCCTCCATCCAGGGACTGAGCGAGAAGTCAATTCCCAGGAAGGGGACCCTCTCACCGAGATCAGAGATCGTCTCCCTCACCCTGGAGTAAGCCTCCCTGAATATCATCGAGAGAGCGTGCCTGAGCACTGCCTGGGGCTCCTCCACTTCCCTCAGGGCACCGTATAGATCCGAGGGGTAGAGGAGCGAGAAGCTCACTCCGAAGGACTCGGCAACTGTCACCGGGAAGTAAGGCCCCTCCGGAGGGTTCACTGAGCTGAGAGCAAACATGGTGGCATGCTCCGGACCGAGCTCCTCGGATATCCTGAAGAGGAAGTCCGCAGCCCTGAAGAGTTCGGATGAATTTAGCGATACGGAGGTGAAGTAACCGCTCTTAAGAAGCTCCCATGCCACCTGAAACGCTTTAGTCCCGCTCCCTGAGTGAACCGCTTTTAGCTCGATGTCGACATCGTCCGAGGGCTCACTCAGAACCACCCTAGCGGACATCGAGCTGAGCCTCCTGGAGAGGCTGAGGAGGTAATCCGAGTATGAGGGGAAATCCTCAGGATCCTTCAGGTGCAGGGTAACTGACCTGAACTTCATAGAGAGGGCATCCGATCTGAACTTTTAATCGTTTCAGGCCAACTTGCTGAGCCTTCAGCCATCGAGCCTGGGTCACCCTAGGGGATCAATTTTTTATAAGGGACCGAGAGCTACGCGAGGTGGAGACAGCTTGGCCGATAGGGAGAGGATCAAGGGCCTAGCCCTTGATATCATCGTTATAGTAGCCTCTTATGTTCTGGGAGCTGTGATAAGACTCCTACCTACCTTCAAGTATGGAGCTAACCTCACATCGGATGATCCGCTGCTCCACTACAGGATAACTGATTACCTGCTGAGGACGGGTCACCTACCCGCATACGATCCCCTGGCCTGGCATCCCTGGAGCTACAACCCGACCGAAGTACTTCCCGTACTCCACTATTACACTGGGGCCGCCATATACAGGATAGCTTCTCTCCTCGGCTTCAACGACCTCTACACTGTGGTAGTCTATATACCGGTCTTCTTCGCCCCTCTTGTCGTTACACCACTCTACCTCACCTCAAAGGAGCTCTGGGGAAGGGGCGCTGCCATCACCTCCTCCTTCGCCATCTCCCTATCATGGGCTTACCTCAGCAGGTCCCTCGCGGGTTGGTACAGGCACGAGCAGTTCGCCATCCCACTGCTCATGTGCTCCCTATACTTCACGCTTAAGGCCATGAGGTCGAGCGAGGAGTGGAAGGTGATAGCTTATTCTGGGTTGAGTGGTGCATTCCTAGTCTATGCATCTGGCATCTGGGCAGGTTTCAGAGCTCTATACGATAGCTATGCCCTCCTACTGTTCATACTCCTCCTCCTGAACAGGCTCAACTGGAGGAACGCGTTAGCCCTCGGGCTACCTCCCCTCTACGTCCTCCTCGCTTCCTTCGGGGCCCTGCCAAACTTAGCTTACAGGAAACTTTACATGGGTTTCGAGAGCACCCTGGTCTGGGCCTCCCTGCTCGCCGCCCTCACCTACTTAGCTCTACCAAAGCTTGGGTTTGAGAGAAGAAGGAGAGAGATTTCCATCGCAGCCGGAGCCATTCTCCTGGCCCTCTTCCTTGGCCCTGGATTATATCAGCCGCTGACGGACAGGCTGATGAGGGTCCTCTTCCCATCGGTTAAGTTACCTCAGGGCAATGTGGTCGAGACGGTAGCTGAGCACGGAGCGGGGGAGAGCTTCGAATCCTTCACCACGCTCCTGATACCAGCGTCTCTGGGACTGCTCTTCATGATAGTGGAGAGGTGGAGGAGGGATGAGGAGCTCACGCTCACGATCATGACATTCGTTACCCTCTACTTCGCCATCAGCATGGTCAGGCTTCCCCCCCTAGCGGCTCCCTTCCTAGCCCTCTGCTCAGGCTACTTCACCCAGAGGCTGCTGATCTTCTCCGAGCCCTACCTGAAGAGGGTGAGGGCTCTCGAGAGATCTAAGACGAGGAGAGGCGCTTCTCTCCCGCTAGCTAGGAAGTTGGTCATGCTGAGGGTCCCCATCCTTCTCATGATCCTCCTAGTGGTACTCCCCGTGGCGCTACAGGGACACATAAGGGAGTACGGAGGTGAGTTCAGCAGCTACGTCCTCTCATACGAGGAGGCCCTCAACTATCCTCTGGGTTTCAGTGAGGGATGGATAGATGCTTTGAACTGGCTCAAGAATAATACAAAGCCTTATGAAGTAGCGATATCCTGGTGGGACTACGGTTACTGGATGCAGTTCGGTTCTGGCAAGGTGACTGTAGCGGATGGCCTCACGATAAACTCGAGCCAGATAAGGCTCATAGCTAAGGCGTTCATGGGACCTGAGGAGAGGATGCTTGACTTGGCTAGTAGGCTCAATGCCAGCTACGTCATCGTTGA
>CALJEO010000114.1 GCA_938073845.1 uncultured archaeon | reverse complement strand
TGATAACTATTGATCCCCGCACCGAGTAAAAATTGTTTTGGGTGAGGATGCTACCGATAAATCATCTCCCCTTCAGTATCCTGATGAACTCCCTCATCCAGGCAGGTAGGTCGGGCCAGGCCCTGGCCGTGACTATGTGCCCCCTGCACACCATCACTTCCTCATCGTGCCAGTTGGCTCCCTGGGCCTTAAGGTCGGGAGCAACAGCTGAGTAGGAGGTGACGTTCATTCCGGGCTCTATCAACTTGTAAGCGGTTAGGACTAGAGGACCGTGGCATATGGCAGCTAGAGGCTTCCTGCTCTCCATGAAGTGCCTCACTATCCTCTCCAGGTCCGGGTTCAGTCTGATGTACTCGGGAGCCCTCCCTCCGGGTATGACCAGACCGTCGTACTCCTCAGGATTCACCTCCTTGAACTCCTTATCCACCCAACCGAACCTGTAGCCGGGCTTCTCCGTGTAGGTCTCCCATCCGGGCTCGAAGTCATGCACCACCGTCATCAGCGTCTTCTTAGTGGGTGCAGCTACGTGGACCTCGAAACCCTCCTCCTTCAGGCGCCAGTATGGGTAGAAGAGCTCCTGGGCTTCTACGGCATCACCTGCCACTATGAGCACCTTCTTGGGCATGGTCATCCCCCGCAAGGCTGAGGGTATTTCATATAAACATTATCGGTTAAAAAATGGAGAGAAAGGGTTATCGAAACTCGAAGGTGCTAGGTAGATGGTGAAGAGGAGCGCTCATGAGCGGGAACACTGGGATGGCCAGGGGGACCTCTTTCGAGGAACCCGTGAACCTTATAACTGGGGAAGAGAAACGAGCGGAGAACTGAGGTTCTTGAATTCAAAGGCTTCAAGTCATTAGCTGCGCGCTGCTCAAGGATCTCACGTACTTTTCTGCGGCGCTTCTCAGCTTCCCATCATCGGTCACGAGCGTGAGCTCCTTAGCCTTCGCAGCGTATATATACGAGGCATCGTAGACAGTAACCCCCTCGCTGACAGCCAAGCTCAAGATCGATATTAGAACCTCGCTCAGCTCACCTAAACCGCTGAGCGGGTAGACGGGGATCGTGTTGAAAACTTCGGCTAGAATCTTAACCCACTCGACCGCAGCTTGCCTGCTGACCCTCCTTAACAGGTGATGCTCCTTCCAGACGGCGTTCACAGCCTCGTAAACAGCTAGATCGATCGTGGCGCCGGCGGCGAGCGGCTTGAGGGATCCCTTCCTGACCAGGTTGACAATCGAGCTGGAGTCGAAGAGGTACATCACCTCCTCTCTCTGTCCGCGCGTATCAGTTCCGCTATCTCCTCGTCGCTGATGAAAGATAGCTCCTCGACCAGCCCCTTGGCCCTAACCTCGAGTTCCTCAAGCCTCCTGCGCCGAACCTCCTCCTCCAGTGCCTTCCTGATAACAGGGCCTGGCTTTACACCGTACCTTTCGAGCAGCTCCCTCAGCCCCCTGGGAATCTTCGCGGACACAGTTACATACTCGGATGCCACATGTAATCAGCAAGGTAGACAGATATAAGGTTTACATTAAAGGCTACATAACTGTCCCCGGCCCCAACCCCTATTAGAGGTCCATGCGCCACCTCAAATGCCCAAGGGTTGAGCGATCTCCATCAATTTCAATCACTTGGGGCGGGGTCCTCGGTTCCTCCCGCTTGATGAAAGGGTCGTCTACGTCAGGTGGATAAGGCTCCTGGTGAGCCTCATACCCATGTCGGGCATCTTACTGCTCTACCTAAGCTCACCCAATCTATAAAAAAGTAATCTATACAAACCTGATTAGTTAAAAAATTAAGTAAGGGTCACCAGAGCTTGAAGGTAACTCCCAGGTAGAGGATGAACGAGTAGGTGAAGAAGATCGCACTTATGAGCAGGAACACGAAGACGACCCAGGAGGGTCTGACCACCTTGCCAGCGGGATGTATCTTGGGCAGGAGGTAGAAGTTCTGGTAGAAGAAGACCCAGGTGAAGATGACCATTATGAGCATGTTCGTGACCCCTGTTGTAAGTACCAAGACGCCGGGTTGTTCCAGAAGAACAGTTATCATACCTATCACGGTGAATATCGTGACGACGTAGTAGTAGATCTTACGGTACTCGATCCTCTCAGGTACCTTAGGTATAGTGTAGAGGTTGCTCGCCACGGTTCTGCCAGCCCCGTCCAAGGCCGTTATGTAGGCATCGACCAGGAAGAAGAAGCCCACTATGTATAGGATCCCCCTGCCCACATCCCCCCAGATGTGGCCGAGCCACTCAGCCTGGTAGACCACCAGCTTCCAGCCAGCTGGGAGCTTCCCCGTGGCCAGGTACTCCGGCCTGAGGACTGCGTAAGTTAAGAGTGTCGTGAGCGCTATCGTTATCGTGTTCAGGACGACTCCTATCAGGTTCTCCACCCACTGCCAGGTCATCCACTCCTTCCACTCCTTCCTGACCTCATCGGTATCTCTGAAAGCCACCCCAACTCCGGGGATGGGTTCGGGCTTTCCCGTGACTGGACTCGTGACCCTCCCTATATGAGCTGCCATAGCGGCGTTCTTATCCCTGACCCAGTAGCCGTAGAGGAGGTTCCAGAATCCTCCAGCACCTGTGTAGGCTATCAGCGTTATGAATATGTTCATGTCAGCCTTATCGAAGTTCGGGGGCACCATGTTGAACCCACTGGCGTACCAGGGTACTAGGGCTGGGAGGAACTCGCCCGCGACATTTGCCACTGCGGGAGAGAGGAGCACAGCTATGAGCATACCGAAGAAGGAGACCATAGCAGCGATTACCTCAATGTACTCAACGACTTTGTACGCAACGGGTCCCAGTATGAAGATGATCCATATAAGTATTATCGCTAACTCGGCCCAGAACCTGGTCTGGCCCGCGGCGTCCCAGCCCGTGGGGAAGTTAGTGAGGGCCGCTAGAGCGGTAGCACCGCTTGAAACATAACCTCCAACCCAGAGCATCACTATCATGCTCATTATGAACATGACCCACCCGTAGATCCTGTGGACCCTATGGAATCCCTCGAATATTCCTTCTCCAGTGGCCATCGTGTACCTTGCTATCTCCAGGTTTATCCAGTACTGGAGGGAGGCGTAGAATATCAACCAGCTGAGGAAGAAGAGGCCGTACTTCGCCACCATGTAGGGCCACCATATGAGCTCCCCGGATCCCTGGGAGAGCCCGGCCCAAACGATGCCAGGGCCTATCATCGCTGCGTAACCCGGGAACTTCGGGAGATCCTTGACTTCGAGGGGTTTCTTGAACCTCCCTAGGATCAGGCTCTCTTTCCCCTCCGCCATGGTGATCACCCGATGGTTGCCGAGGTCCCTTAAGGTAACTAATATAAGCTTTTCGATCTTTGGGCGAGCGGGAGCACGAAAATTCATAAATTTTTTCAATGAAACGCGCCTTGTGCATCACATGTTCAAGGCGATCAGGGGGAGTGATGCGCGCGTGGTGGAGACATGGCCCGGGGTGAGGAGGAAGACCCTCGCTCTGGGCGAGAGGACCCTCCTCCTAGAGGTCAGCATGGAGGCGGGCTCCATTGGGAAGGCTCATTCTCACCCGAACGAGCAGGTGGGTTACGTGGCCAGTGGGAGGCTCAGGCTGAGGATAGGTGACGAGATCAGGGAGCTAGGTCCCGGTGATGCTTACGTGATCCCATCAGGAGTTGAGCACGAGGCCCTCGCTCTCGAGGAAACTCGCGTGATAGAGGTCTTCTCCCCACCTCATGAAACGTTTAAGAGGGACCTTGAGGAGGTGCCATGATGCCCAAGTACGTGGTGAGGCCCGAGGAGGTGACGGGCGGAGCTCCGATGGAGAGAGGAGATGGGGAGAGGAAGCCCGTAAGGGATCTGAAGGTGATATATCCTGAGACTGTGAATCCTGCTCCTAGGTCACTGATTCTAGGCGTGGTGGAGATCGAGCCGGGGCACCACACACCTCTCCATAGGCACAGATGCGAGGAGGTCTACTACATCCTCAGCGGGCAGGGCGAGGTGGAGATTGAGGGCGAGAGGTATGAGGTGAGGGAGGGTTACGGGGTCTACCTTCCCGAAGGGGTCAGGCACAGGGTATTCAATAAGGGGAGCGATTTGCTCAGGTACGTTGTGGTCGGCGGCATAATGTTCGTCCCGCTCATACCCAGGTGGCCCACGGAGTCCCCCTACGAGATACTGGAGTGAGCCGACGGAGGGAGAGGATGCTGAGGACCCCGCCCAAGTTCGTCTACGTCAGGTGGATAGGGCTCCTGGTGAGCCTCATACCCATGTCGGGCATCTTACTGCTCTACCTAAGCTCACCCAATCCCAGGGAGGGGATCATTTACGCAGTCATGATAGCGCTCCCATTACTCGCCTTCTCCTACTACCTGGATCTCCTGATGAGGATAGTACCCATGCCCGGGAGGATAAAGCACCCGTTCCCGAGGATGTGGCTCTCCTGGATAATAGCTTATCCGATCGCTAGGCTAGGGATATCGGAGCCCCTTCTGGTTGAACTGATGGGTCCGACGATCAGCCTAGGTTACATGAGCTTGGTTGCGATGCTCTTCCTAGGCGCCATCTACGGCGTTTTCTTCTACACAGCCTATATGGTGATGTTCAGGGTGTACGTGAGGAGGAAGTTAAGTAAGGGAGAGCTACCGGCTGAGCTATCAAGTTAGCATCCGGCTGGCCAGAGAATCATTCGGGAGGGCTCAAAGATCTCAGCTTGACCTCAGGACAGCTCCTCTATCAGCGGACTCAGCTAGCATGGAGAATATCCTGAGGAACCCGGTCTCCTCCTTCACCTTGGGCTTCCACTCCCTCCTCCTCTCCTCCAGAACATCCTGACTGACGAGTAGATCGAGCCTCCTCCTCGGTATGTCTATCAACACCTCATCCCCCTCCCTGACGAGGGCTATGGGCCCGCCCTCAGCTGCCTCGGGCGAGACGTGGCCTATTGCTGGTCCCCTGGTGGCTCCAGAGAACCTCCCGTCCGTGATGAGGGCTACCCTCCTTAGGCCCATGCCCGTTATGGTTGCTGTCGCTGCCAGCATCTCCCTCATCCCCGGCCCACCCTTCGGCCCCTCGTACCTTATCACCACTACATCACCCTCAGCAACCCTACCATCGAACAGGGCCTTAACAGCATCCTCCTCCGAATCGAACGGCTTAGCATATCCCTTAAAGACCTGCATTTCAGGATCAACAGCGGTCTGCTTCACAACAGCTCCCCTGGGAGCTAGAGTGCCCCAGAGGACAGCTAGTCCACCTTCCCTGTGGTATGGATCACTCTTGGGCTTTATCACGCTCCTATCCCTCACCTCAGCTCTAGAGACTATCTGCCTCCAGGTCTCCCCGCTCACCGTCACTGCATCGAGGTGCATGAGGTCAGCCAGCTCCTTGAATATGGCCGGCACCCCCCCTGCATGGTGGAGGTCCCTGACGTAGTGGGGGCCAGCTGGGTTCAGGTTGGCTATGTGGGGGGTCTCCCTGCTTATCCTATCGAAGAGCTCGAGGGGCAGCTCAATGCCAGCCTCCCTCGCTATTGCCATCAGGTGTAGCACAGCATTTGTTGAGCCTCCTAGAGCAACATCAACCCTTATCGCGTTCTCGAATGCCTCATAAGTCATTATATCCCTAGGTCTGATCCCCCTCTCCAGCATCCCCATGACGAGCCTCCCCGCCTGCCTAGCCGCCCTCAACCTCTCCGAGGAGGCTGCAGGTATCGTTGATGTGCCAGCGGGTATCATGCCCAGAGCTTCACCAGCTATCGCCATCGTGTTTGCGGTGTAAAGACCTGCGCATGACCCGGGGCCTGGAGCTGCAAGGGACTCCATCTCCCTCAACTCCTCCTCGCTGATCTTGCCCGCTGCGTACTGGCCCACTGCCTCGAAGACGTGACTTATCCCCACCTCCCTCCCCCTCAGAGAGCCGGGGAGCATGCAGCCGCCGTTCACCATAACCGCTGGGATGTTGAGCCTCGCAGCTGCCATTAGCATGCCAGGGGTTATCTTATCACAGGAGCTTACCAGGACTAGGGCATCGAATGCGTGGGCTTTGGCCATCAGCTCGACGCTGGCAGCTATTACCTCCCTGCTCGGCAGGGGAGCCCTCATCCCCTCATGACCCATCGCTATTCCATCGCATATCGCTATGGTGTTGAACTCCAGGGGGGTTCCTCCGGCCTCCCTTACCCCTTCCTTCACGGCCTCAGCCACCTTATCCAGGTGCATGTGCCCCGGAACTATCTCGTTCCAGGAGTTAGCTACTCCCACCAACGGCCTACTGAGGTCCTCATCGTCCAGGCCTGCAGCCTTGAAGAGAGCCCTCTGGGGAGCCCTCTCGGGCCCCTCAGTAACTGAACTGCTCCTCCACTTCAGCATAGCCTGGGAAAACGAATAAAAAATAAAAAGTTTAGGTGGTCTCCATCATCCTCTCTATCCAGGCCTTCTCCTCCTTACCGGGAGCCCTGAATAGGGCATCCAAAACCCTGGTCTGCCCTAGGAAGAACAGGAGAGATGCTAAAATATATACTATGTTTAGGGGCCAATCCCTGAGCATCTCTAAGAAAACCCCTCTGTAAGGTGCTGGTTTTCCGATCAAAGCCATAGGGATGGTCGAAATCAAGGAATCTACTCCGAGGACAAGCATACCCATTATGAAAACACCTATAGCAAAGGAGAGAGCTCTCATGCTCTTGGTCCTCAGGTAGATGTAAATTAAAAGGACTACCGCAACCAGACCAAGGAGTAGGAACATCCCAATAATTAATGCCATCGTAGCGGACAATATGGGGTTGAAGGAGAGGTACGCGAAGAAAGCTATCCCCATCAGCCTGTACGTGAAGTAAGTTATGTAGATGGATAATGAGGTCGCAACCAATGGGACCAAGTAGAGGACCTTGAGCTCCATGAGGTAGAAGGCCAACATAACTACAGCGGAGGAGGTTAAGAGTACGGATGCGAGAGCGTATAACCAAGCATCCACTTCAAGGGTGATCCTAGTTATGTTCACTACGAAGGGGCCTCCTACTAACTCATAGTACCTTATCAGTGAGATCTCCGTTATCGAGAACGTTAGGAAGACAGCGATCAGGGCTAGAGTGGGCCCTGCTTCCCTAAGGCCCTTTGGCCTAGATCTGATCAAGGTCGCTAGGTGGTATAAAACGATGACGATACAGAGTATGAGAGAGGTTGAGTGAGCCATCACATAGGGATCCATACCGTAGAACTGAATGATCCCACCCCCATCACATCATGAAGAACCCTCTTGATCTCTCAATAGCCTTATCAAGGGCTCCAGCCCCCCTCCTCTCAGCTTCCTCCTCCCCCATCCTGAAGGCAGTCAGGTATTTGAAGATGTCGGGGAGTATTTCCCTCAGCCTGTCAGAGGTGATGTCAGCCCTCGAAGAGAGGGCCTCAGATACCTTGAGGAGCCCTGCCTCCACCCTCTTAACCTCGCTCTCATCATCTGTTATTGCTACTATGGAAGCTATGCCCTGCCTGGGCTTCTCACCCGCCAGCCTGAGCGTGCAGCCGACGAAGCTGAGGCCAGCGTGCTTGAACTTCACAACCTCACCTCCTGAAGCGGACATCGGGAAGGCCTTAACTACCAACTTAACTATCTCCTCGCTGAGCTGACCGGGGGGATGGAATCCTATGACTGAGAAGCCTTCGCCACCTAAAACGGAAGCGAGGACCCTAATTATCATAAATAACCCTCCGCATCAACTACCCTCGCTCTCGACATACCTCTCAACGACCTTTATCAGGACCTCCCTGGCCTTCTCCCTATCCCTGACCTCAGCGACGTTATTGAGTACATCGACCAGCAGGGCCTTCACCTTGCTCTCCGACGAGTACCTGGGTATGAGGGCAGCTCCTACAAGACCTCCCCTGATCGCTATTATCAGCTTCTTATCCCTCATCTCTACCGTCTGTGGGATGTCCCTCAGGGACTCTATAGTGTAGTTCTTCACCAGCGAGATGAAGGCGCTTAACGTTAGGCTAGTGGTCGATGTGGTGGATATGAGCGGGTTACCCCTCTCATCAAGCACTATCAGCTCCTCTATCCTCAGTGGATGGGAGACCTCCTTACCTGTCAGCTTCTCATAGATCCAGGCGAAAGCCTCGAAGAGCCCGAATCCAGTGAGTGCGCTTGCCCAAACTATCTGCCAAGTCATACCCTCAAGCTTCGTGAGCTCCAAGGCCTCAATAACTTCCATAACAGTGGCTGCGTTATCTAGATCTGCCTTGTTGGCGATCACCAGGAGGGGCTTGCCCTTCCTCATTGCTGAAACTATCCTCCACAGCTCCTCCTTAGCTTCATTGAACCTCTCCCTGTCAGCTGAATCTAGGACGAATATGACGGCATCTGCCTTCTCAGCGTACTCCTCCCACATACCCCTCAACGCCCTCTGGCCGCCCAGGTCCCAGACGTTGAACTCAAGCTCCTTTATCTTGAACCTCTCGAAGTTAGCGCCCACTGTCGGT
>CALJEO010000113.1 GCA_938073845.1 uncultured archaeon | reverse complement strand
CCTCATCGCCTCCTCGAAGCCCTCGAAGATAGATGAGAAGTCATCATCGCTCAGGTCCCTGGGCAAGCCCAGGGATGACATGAAGAGGAGGGGCCTGCCCCCCTTTGAGGCCAAGTCTGAGAAGTTAGCTGTGACGCACTTCTTTGCAAGCTGGTTCAAGCTCATCCCAGGGAGCAGATCCGTTGATGAGGTGACCATGTCCATCTTGAATAGGTATACACCTCCTTCCAGTTCCCTAGCTGAGGCATCATCCCTACCGAGTTTCAATAAACCCTCAGGGTCCTCTAGAACGATTTTCATTATCTCATCTATGAGCTCCCTCTCGGGTCTCACGGCACCACCCGGGGGCTTAACGTTAAATCCGTTACCTAGGGGCATGGTGGGTGAGCGTCATGGCTAGGAGAGTAGTCATCATGGGTGCAGCAGGTCGCGACTTCCACAACTTCAACGTTTTCTTCCGGAACAATGAGGGGTATGAGGTGGTGGCGTTCACGGCAGCCCAGCTTCCCAACATAGCCGGTAGGATTTACCCTCCTGAGCTAGCCGGTCCCCTCTATCCCAACGGAATCCCCATATATCCTGAGGAGGAACTCCCGAGGATAATAAGGGAGAAGGAAGTGGATCTGGTAGTGTTCTCCTACAGCGATGTCTCCCATCAGTACATAATGGAGAGAGCAGCCATGGCCCAAGCCTGTGGGGCGGACTTCATGTTGCTGGGGCCGAAGAGCACCATGCTGAAGTCGAGTAAACCCGTCATAGCGGTCACCGCAGTTAGGACCGGAGCAGGGAAGAGCCCGACCAGCAGGAGGGTCTCGAGGATACTCCGGAGCAAGGGGCTAAGAGTTTCTGTGGTCCGTCATCCCATGCCCTACGGGGACCTGAGGAAACAGGTGGTCCAGAGGTTCGCATCTCTGGAGGATCTGGATAGGCACAACGCAACCATAGAGGAGAGAGAGGACTACGAGCCCCATCTGAGGCTGGGAAATGTTGTCTTCGCTGGAGTGGACTATGAGAAGATACTCGGAGAGGCTGAGAAGGAGGGCGATGTGATACTGTGGGATGGTGGGAATAACGACTTCCCGTTCTATAAGACCGATCTTCTGATAACGGTCGTTGATCCGCTCAGAGCAGGTCACGAGCTGACCTATTGGCCAGGGAGCGTTAACGTGAGGATGGCTGATGTAGTGATAATAAGCAAGGTGGATACCGCTTGCTACTCTGACATAGAGAGGGTGATGAGCAACGTTGAGAGGGTGAATCCGAGGGCTAAGATAATAACGGCAGCCATCCCATATACCGTTGACAGGCCTGAGCTCATTGAGAGGAAGAGGGTGATTGTTGTTGAGGATGGCCCCACGGTGACTCACGGGGACATGGGGTTTGGAGCTGGCTACTTGATGGCGCGGAGGCTCGGGGCTGATGTGATAGACCCCAGACCTTATGCGGTAGGTTCGATAAAGGAAACGTACGAGAAGTACCCTCACCTATCGCAGGTACTCCCAGCGGTCGGTTACGGTGAGGCCCAGATGAGGGAGCTGGAGGAGACGATAAACAGATCACCGGCTGAGGCCGTGGTGCTTGGAACTCCAACGGATATAAGCAGGTACCTGAGGATAAACAAGCCAACCGTCCACGTTTATTATGAGCTTCAGGAGATAGGTCCCCTCACGCTGGAGGATGTGATAAACGAGTTCCTGGAGAAGGTGAGGAGATGAGCGAACTTAGGGAGAGAAGAATTTGGTTGATGAACTACAGGGAGTTCCAGGATGCTATTGAGGACACTGACTTAGCGATACTCCCTCTAGGGGTTTGCGAGGCTCATGGCCCGCACCTCCCCCTGGGAACGGATCTCCTGATAGCTGAGTGGCTATCCCTTAAGGTCGCGGAGAGGGTAAACGCTCTAGTAGCCCCTCCCCTCTACTACGGAGTTGCTGTAGGTCTCTCCGGCTATCTTGGTACCATAACGATAAGCGACTCGATCCTAGAGTCCTTGGTCTACGAGATCCTATCCGAGCTATCCAGCAACGGCTTCGACAGAGTGATAATAATGAACGGGCACGGGGGATCGGGTCAGGTGAGCGGTATCTCTAAGGCCATTAGGAAGGCCTGGCTTAACCTGAGGCTTAAGGCAGCTATGGTGATGTGGTGGGATCTGGCGAGGGAGGTCACTGAGGAGCTATTTGGAGGAAGCGGGGGACATGCTGGCGTAGATGAGACAGCCATGGTGCTTGCGATAGATAAATCCCTGGTAAAGAGCATTGAGGAGAACGAGATCTACACATTGAGGAGCGGAATCCAAGCGATTCCCCTCCCGGGATCCATATTGGCTTACGACGGCAAGTTCGTTAGGGAGCTTCCGGAGCACGGGAGGGCGGTTGAGTTCGCGGAGAGGCTGATCGAGAGGATCGTCAGCGAGCTATCTAAGGTGTTAGAGGGATGGGATAGGCAGGAATCCTGAAGAATCAGAAGCCTTCCCTCCAATTTTTCACCTTGATTACGATTCTCCTGAAGTCCTCAGCTTTATACATCCTCCTCCGCGATGGGTAGAGCAGCAGGTAGGGGGTGCTTGCCCTCACACCGGGGATCACCCTGAGGGGCTGCGATTCTTGGAAGTAGATGGATATCCCAACTAACCTATCGCTCCTGAGGAGCCCTAAGGGACTCCTTCCATCCACATAAATGAGGCCCAGTCTCCTCTCCCTAATTCTAGGGATGTCCTCATAGCTTCCTCCGATTAGTTCGAGGGCTATGTAGGCATCCTTTCCGATCCCCGCCAAGATCTTCTGCAGCTTGCTGAGGAGGATCCCGTAATTGACAGATATCGGTGTATTCGACGGCCTTATCACGGAGAAATCAGCGTTCAAATAGAGGGAGAGGCTAATGGAATCTTCAATGCTCCTTTGGGAGGCCTCAGAGATGTAGGGATTACTGCTGAAGATGTTCACATCGGTCTCGGGGGACCTCACAGCCGCAGTGACGCCCAGGTCCTTGATGAGGTCCCTGAGAGCCCTGACCCTTTCCCTGTGAAGGATCGATGGGAAGTAATGAGGGGGTTCCGTTGAGATCAGAACACCCTCGCATCCGCTCCTCACTAGGTAGCTGACCGAATCGCATATGTCAGATCCCCAGAAGAAATCCGTTGAGCAGAGTAGCCTCAATCCCCTCCCACTATCATGGGACATAGGGCACCCGTACTAGAATGGCCTCCTGATTTTAATTGATGCACTTGGGACGGGTGCCCGGGGGCGCTTGGGGATGCCTGAGGCACTTCGCCGCTTCAGAATAGGTAAAATATTTAGCTTGACTGGCATTCGCTCCCTGCGGGATCTTCGGGGCAAGTTCAGTCTCTACTCATGGATCCTTCCCACCCGTTGGTTCAAAGCCGTCCCCACTTAGCGTGAAGTTTTCAGTTTCATGACACCAACGACGAGACTATACCCGATGTGCCTGAGCGGGTGCTGACTTCTCTGGGCTGAAGGAGGACGGTGGCAGTGAAAAACTCCTCAGGAAGAGAATATGAGCCCATCCGTTCACCTGAGGGAGACTCAGTCAAAGTTAACGCTGAGTTGGAACTGACTTGAATCACTGGTTGAAGGATTGATAACCCGAGGGCTAGCTGGTGAATCTCAAGGGCTATGCGCCCCAGCCCAAACTCCCGGGTAGTATATGATGGGCACGAGCATCATCTGATATCAGTACTGTGAGTAAGTGGGAGGGGTTCCCGGGGAATGAGCGTAATCTCGCTACTTATGGATAGTGGTAGTCCTAGCGCGCTCAAGCGTAGTAGGGTGAAGGGGGACATAACTCACATTTTACTTCATCCATTCGGGAGTGACCTCCCTCTAAACCATATATAGGCCGATCGATAAGGAGGCTATTGTAGGATCGCGTAGCACCTCCTCCGCTTCAGTACCTCCCTTCATCAGGGGAGCTGTATTTATCAGGGCTATGGGGAGTAGCGCTGCTACGCCCAGCAACCTGGCTTTCCTCATCCTCAGGTTACGGCTGATCCTCAAGCAGTAGTGTTACTGCTGAGAGGAGGAGGTAGAGGGAGTAATGAAGGGACAGGGGCCTATAAAAATACGGAGGGGCTATTAGGAGGTAATAAAAGCCAAGTTATGTAATAAATCGTCGTGGACTGAACTCTCCTCATATAATCACCTCAGTAAGATCATAAGGAAGGGGATCGCCAGCCCGTACCGCATAGCACCCCTTTGGTTCATAATACTAACCCATATATAGTTAGGTGATCGCTATAATGAAGATTAGATGGATGTAGAAGTCTAGGCTGCCTCGTCCAAGTAACAATATTTCCTTCAAGCGATTTTAAATTTAAATATTTATCAAATTGCTTTAAGTCAGTCGTTATGCATTCCGTTAATCATCAAAAGGGTTATGCAGTCACACTATTCTGCTCAACATCACCTCTCCAGCATATGCTTTAGTTAACGCCTCGTAGGGGCTCTGATCCTATCACGTGCGATCGCAATCCTATCAGTCCAATGTAATAGGCAATGGGTATGAACGTCATATGGGATATCATGAATATGAGAGAGTAGAGGGGTTCAGAGAGAATGAGTGGAATTTTTTCCCAAACTGGTCCCATAAATACGGGATATGGTATTAGCAAGCTAAGATAACTCAGTACAATCCTCCACTTGCCCTCTCTCGGGATAGGGTGCTCGGAATTGCAGCATATCGCCCCGTAGAATGCCGTAGGAGGTAGCAAGGAGGCCATCAGAGGGCCATGCAGCACCTCCTCCGCTTCGGTACCTCCGATCATCAGGAGAACAGTATCTATTATGGCCACTGAGAGCAACACCACTGCGCTTAACGACCTGACTCTCCTCACTACGGGATCCTGCCCTCTCTTGAACAGTAGCAACGCTGCTGGAATTAAGGGGAAAAGGGAGTAAGAGGGGAGCGGGGGTCTATAGCCCACCCCGATACTAATGAAATATAAAATGAAGATGTAAGCGAAGGGAATCACCGAGATAGTAAGATATAATGTCCTCTCCTTCATAATCTCCCCTCAATGGTACCCTAAGCACCTGCATGCACAATATGCGCCGGTGCAGCAATGTGAACAGTAATAATATCCAGCCGATATTACGCAAGCTATGCAGGATACACAGGCTAATGCCCTTACTCTGGGATCTCCTCCATATCTACAAGCCGCACAAGGGCCTGCACAGACAGCTATCTGAAGACCACATCTAATGAGGCAATCATAATTCCATGAGCATATGTACTTGCAATCAGCGTACCTACCGATGGGGCAGCTTATCTGTGCTGAGCAGCATGGCGTACATCCGCTGCTGAAGCAATCGTTGCAGCCAGCATCCAAGGGCCTCACGCCATTATACGTGCCCGAGTTCCCG
>CALJEO010000112.1 GCA_938073845.1 uncultured archaeon | reverse complement strand
TTCCCTATTCCGAGCGGCCTCCTCCCTAGGAGCATTGATAGCTGGGAAGGATCATCTCATCGAGAAGATGGGTTTATATGGCCTCTATCTGGGTCTCGCCTATCAGATAAAGGATGATCTGCTCGATTGGGGTAGGAGGGGTGAGCTCACCTCCCTCCTAGAGAGAGGTTCCGTAAGTCGTCTCAATGAGTTAGCATCGAAGTTCGCCAGGGATGCTATAGGTATGCTGGATCCCATTCCGGAGAGCCCACAGAAGGAGATCCTAAGGAAGCTCGTCTCGTACTCCGTTGAGAGGGAAAAATAGTTGAGGTTACTGGGGAAAGGATGAAATATTAAGTAATATAAGGTGCTAACCCTATCAGCAGGAATATATTTGATACTATCCACGTGCAAAGGGAGGCCACCGCGGCTCTGCCCCCCGTCATCCCGTAACCCCTCGTATAGCACACCAGAAGCACTATGAAGAACCATATCGAAATTATAAATTGTAGTAAGGATTCCTGAAGGAACATCTCCCATGGAATGTTCGTTTCGAATCTAAGAGTCCCTATCTCTATGTTCCACTCTACCTCAGGCATTGAGTACCCAAGGAGTGCTAGGAGTGCCCCGTAAGCCATAGATGGGAGGCTCCTCAGACCTGCTACCATGATACCCGAGGAGAAGCTCCCCTTACCCGATAGGGATCTTGTAAGTATGAACACCGCGAGAGCAACAATCAAACCTGTCAGAAGCTCTCCTGCTAGCGAGTTGACGAAGATCACCAGTGGGTTTCTGGTAAGCTCTATCAGACCTTCTATCATTTCCTGAGCTCCCTGGGGAAGTTCACCGGAAACCCTGACGTTTATCACGAGCTTGCTCATCAGGACCCAGCTACCGATCGTGAGAAAGAGGGAGCTTATCAATGTCGCGAGCAACCAGTACCTCAGCTTGGGGGACGATGCTATAGCGGAGAAAATCTTGCTTGATAGGGTCAAGGGTTGTAAGAGGTATTCTTTGAACGAGTAGGGGAATTCCTCCGCTGGAGCTACCTCATCTAGATCGAACCCCATTGAGCACCCTTCGTATGGAAGGCTATCCCTTAATAAAGACCTCAGGTTAGAGGATGTCAGAGGTTATTTGGGAACGGAGGGGCGAAAGGTTTATTTTCTCCCACCGATCAATTGGTTAGGGGGCGATGATAGGGACGAACATCAACAAAATTAAGGGATGTAGTTCCCAGCTCACACTGAGCCCCCCTGAAATATTTATTAATCTGATGGGGACAGTCCCCAGGCGGCGGGGTAGCTCAGCCTGGTTTGAGCGCCGGACTCATAAGATCCGGGCCACGGCGCCGCTGGGAGATCCGGAGGTCCCGGGTTCAAATCCCGGCCCCGCCACATCACGTAAAATCATTTATTGATAACCTAACCTTAATCCCGATTAGACATGGAGGTATCGATCCTCCCGCTATCGTTACAGTCACCTATAATTGGGCTCCTGATACTGGCCTTAGCCCTCCTGCTATCCTCACTAAAGCCGGAGAGGAAAGCTTTAATATTTATAGTGACTTTAGCATTGTTAGCTAACATATATTCCACTGATTTAGAAAAATTACTTATAAAAAAAGATGAAATTATAAAAATAATTATGGCTGTTTTCGGTCTGGAGGTCCTCTCGGCGCTCCTGAGCAAGGGGAGCTTCTTCGAGATATCCTCCAAGATGATCCTCCAAAGAATCGGATCTCCGGTTAGGATTTTCATAGCCTTGAACCTCTTGAACGCCCTTCTTTCAGCCTTATTGAGCAACATCCTGGTACTATCTTATATGATGCTCATCGCTATGAGGCTAGCGGATTGCATCCCCGAGCTCGATCCGACGGAGCTGGTGACCTCGCTGATAATCTCCTCAAACCTGGGTTCCATGGCTACCTTCATAGGTGATATCTCAAACATAGTGGTTGGTGTTAATGCCGGGATAGGTTTCTTAGATTTCCTGATGGTGGCAGCGCCTATATCCCTCCTCTCGACATCATTATCACTCTCGATCCTACTGCTCAGGATTATGAGGAGGAAGCGCTTTAAGTGCGCCCCTGAGAGGAAGCTTTTGGACGAGATTCGGGAGTATGACAGATCTTACCTGATCTTCGGATCTTTCTCAATGATCTTAATGCTCACTTTACTCCTAATATCCAAAAGCCTACATATAGATGAGAGCTTGGCTTTGGGCGTGACTGCAATATTCCTGCTGTTCTTAGGCGGGGAGAGTATATCTAAGGTCTTCACGGAAGTCGATTGGACCTCTATCGCTTACTTAGGTAGTCTGCTCTTGACGACGGAGTTGGTAAACTTCGCTGGTGGATTTGATGCCCTAATCGAATGGGTAACTGGAGCGCACACACAGTTGAACATTTACCTCGCATCGATAGGGCTCTCCATGCTCATCGATGACGCTGAGGCCGTGGCAATACTCACCCCGGTTCTGCGTAAGCTGGGCGTCAGCGGGGGGGCTTGGTGGGCCCTCATAGTCGGGACAAGCATAGGATCAGCGCTCACTCCCTGGGGATCCGTAGCTAACTTAATCGCTTTGAGGATGGTTAGAGAGAAGCAACGCAGGATCAACCCCCTCAGATTCCTGTACGTCAGCGCATTGGCCGTGATTCCTGTAATTCCGGTTGCCTACACGGCCCTCTCCATACTAGGTGGTTGATGATGAGGAGGCATTACTTCGTCCCGATCCTCCTGGTATCCCTCTTCATCACATACTTCCCCATGAGAGATTATACGGGATTGAGTGAGGAGCAGGTTCAGACGATCCTCATGTTCATCGCTCTCTTCTCCATGCTAGCTTTAGAGTACAGGCACAGGACCGTGGTATCGTTAACGAGTCTAGCTATCCTATGGTACCTAGGGATAGTGGGTAGCGAGGACATGATCCATTACCTGGATTTCGACGTCTTGGGGCTCCTCTTCGGTATGATGGTGATCGTTGAGACATTAAGGGAAGCCGGTTTTCTCTCTATTTTGGCGCGAGCTCTGATATCTTTGAGGATGAAGGTGTACTATCAGCTGCTCATGGCCTTCTCACTTCTAACTTTCCTCCTCTCAGCCTTCCTTGATAACGCGACCGTGATCCTAGTGATGGTCCCAATAGTGTTAGAGGTATGCGAGATCCTGGGATTGGATCCTGTGCCTGCCCTGATCACATTGAGCGTCTCCTCCAACTTAGGAGGCATAGCCACTCCTGTTGGGGACCCGCCGAACATCATGATATCCTCTCACCTAGAGACTCACTTCAACGAGTTCGTCTGGAAAGCAGTTCCACCGACTTTACTGGTTTACCTCATCTCCCTAGCGGTCGTGATGATGTTATTCAGGGAGAAGTTGAGAGTAAAGGTGGAGGGTGTCGCTTTTAAGGAAGGGTCTGTGATCAGGAGTAGGAGGCTTCTACTGGCCAGCGTCCCCACGATAATGGTGGTGATCTCGCTCTTCCTGCTCGAGGACCTAACGGGAATCAGGCCCGCGTCAGCGGCGCTCTACGGCGCGGTGTTCCTTCTCATGGTGGGAGGAGAGAGCATGCCTAACATCCTCAGGGAGGTAAATTGGGACTTACTGATATTCCTAGGAAGCATTTTAGTCTTCTCAGGAGCTCTTGAGAAGGTCGGTGTTCTTCATATTCTAGCTCAATCGATCTACTCATCGACTCAAGGGAGCGAGATCCTTACGATCACATCGCTCACTTGGCTCTCCTCATTAACATCGGCTTTCGTTGATAACATACCCTATACGGCCGTGATGATCCCCATCATCGATGAGCTCGTGAGGCTGACTGGTTACGATGTGCTCTGGTGGGTCTTAGTTGTCTCAGTCGGTTTGGGAGGAGTGGCCACTCCCATCGCCTCGGTTCCCTCACTAGTCGTTTACTCAGTCCTCAGGGAGAGGTTCGGGTTCAAGTTCTCCGATTTCATGAAGTGGGGCGTCCCTATTCTGATAACCATCTCATCCGCCGCAAACTTATACTACTCACTGCTCTCCCTTAGCCTATAGTGGCTTCAAGATCGTAGATTTAAATGAAGGTAGGTCATAAGGATAAGGAATGCTACGAAATGTTAAATCTGACAACCACTTGAGATTCAGTGAAGGGAGCGCTATTTCCCTTCTCAACCAAGCAATCCCACCTCTTATTAGCCTCCCGATGATCCTTACCTTCCTCAAAATAGCTACCCTCATCCTCCCCGCCTAATGGGGCC
>CALJEO010000111.1 GCA_938073845.1 uncultured archaeon | reverse complement strand
CATACTCACCATGCCTGGCGGTGACCTGACTCACCCCATACCCGACCTCACGGGCTACATAACAGAGGGCCAGATATTCTTGGACCTTGACCTTCACAACAGGGGGATATACCCGCCGATAAACGTGCTTCCGAGTCTCAGTAGGCTGATGAAGGACGGTATAGGGCCAGGGAAGACTAGGGAGGACCATAAGGAGGTTTCGGACCAGTTATATGCAGCTTACAGCCAGGGAACTAAGGCTAGGGAACTCGTCCAGATAGTGGGGGAGGCTGGGCTGAGTCGAAGGGAGAGGCTCTATTTGGAGTTCGCCAGGAGGTTCGAGAGGGAGTTCGTGGCTCAGGGATTCAAGGAGAGGAGAACTATAGAGGATACTCTGAACATAGCGTGGGACATACTGGCGGTGCTTCCTGAGTCCGAGCTCACCAGGATCAGCGAGAGGACCATAAGCAAGTACCACCCGAGGAGGATCCTTATCGAAAGGTGATCCTATGTTCAGGTCCGTGGGGAGGGTCCTCCCCACCAAGGGGTTCCTCATAAGGCTAAGGGAGAGGTTGAGGCTTCTGAGGTCTGGAGTAGAAGCCCTTAAGATGAAGAGGGATCAACTGGTCAAGGAGAGCCAATCACTCATCCCGGATCTGAGGAGGAGAGGTGAAGTTGAGAGGAAGTTGGAGGAAGCCTACACCTTACTCAAACTAGCCTACTCCGCAGCTGGGCCTGATGAGATGAGGAAGACTGCCCTGTTGACAACCCCCCTACTGACGGAGATGAGGGTTAGGAGCGTCATAGGCGTCGAGGTCCCGGAGATAAAGGTAGTTGGGTTAAGCCTAGCTGTCTCACCATCCCTTAACGCCGTTGTCATAGCGGCAGCTAGGAAGTTCGCAGAGGCCGTGAGGGAGATGATTCCCCTGGTTAACTCGGAGGCTAAGTTTGAGAGGCTAGCCGTGGCTCTGGCCGATACCATGAGGAAGGTGAACGCTTTGGAGAAGATCGTGATTCCCGATCATGAAGCAGCGGTAAGATACATAGAGGAGATGCTGGACGAGGAATCCCTTGAGGAGTTCCTGATGGTGAAGAAGTACAGGCAGATAAAGAGGGGAGAGTAATGTTAAGGAACGCTAAGATCAAGTATCTCATAGTAAGAACTCATGGACTTTCTTCCCATTTGATAGATCCATCTGAAATGAGATCTTGGGTCTTCATAGATGATAATAGGGTCCTGTTCGATAAGATATCCCAAACCCCCTACGGGGGTTTCTTCGAGAAGCCCGAGGACCTCTCGGATCCCATTAAGATAGAAGAAGCCACAATGAGGGTTAACTTCATCAGAGCAAACAAACTCATTTCCCTATCCAGAGGATCGTATATTGAGACGATCCTGAGGACTTACATGAGCAAGTATGACCTCGAGAACATAAGGAGGATAGTTTTCTCGAGGCTCTTCGGAAGAGGGCTGGAGAGGGTGAGCTTACTCCCTCAAGAGGGCTACCTCCAGGACACAGCGAGACTATCGAAGATAGAGAGGTTGGAAGATATAATAGAGGTGATAGAGGATAGGAGAATCTCCTCCGGAGTAGCTAGCTGGCTATCAAGCGAAAGGAGAGACCCCTCCGAGCTGGATCTCATACTGACCAAGATCTACATTGACCTGCTCCTTGAGACCGTTGAGAAGAAAGGGGGAAAGCCTATATATGAGATAATAAGCTCCTACCTCGAGAACATACTCCTAGGAACCTTGCTGAAATCCAAGTATCTTAGGATCAGTGATGAACTCGTCATTAGAAGCCTCTCAAAGATTCCTTTCAGGAAATTGATTGATGTATTCGAATTATCCAAAGATTTGGATGAATTTCTGGATAAGTTGATAAATATTTCCCCTTACAGGGCCATCTCCCTAGAGGTTAGGGATTCGCTGAGGGAGGTGGGGGAGCCCTGGGTGATAGAGCACTCCGTCTCCAAGAGGGCATATGCAGAGGCCCTTAGGATCTCTCTGAGGAGTCCGATGAGTGATGCTTACATCTTTTCATATATGATCTCATCGGAGTGGGAATCTCAGAGCTTGAGGACCGTGCTCTTCGGAAGGATTAGCGGTGTCCCGAGGGAGCTCCTGTACAACCTGCTAACGCCTCGTGAGACTTAACTCGGCAATCATCCGTAATAGCAACACCCTTATAAGACCAAAAATTGTACAATCCTTAGAGAAAATATAGTGCTCCTACGCTGGAGACTAACCCCCCATTATCAGGAAAGCTACTAATAGCCCATAAACGGCTACTCCCTCCGCTAAGCCACCTAATATCAGGACTTGTGTGAAGGCTTTCGGATTCTCCGCTAGTAGGGCGCTTCCCCCTATGGCCACACCGTAGAGCGCTATCCCAGCACCCACGGTGCTACCCAAGATCGCGAGGGCCATACCGATGAATTTTAAACCACTAACTTCAGTCACAGCAGTCGTTTCCTGGGCAGCCATCACTGTGAAGAACGATAGCGGAAAGAGGATTAGGGGCAGTCCTAAGATGATGTATATCATCAACCTCCTCTTTGTGATCATGGCCACCACCCTTGTGCCCCCCACTGACAGGTTAAAAATATTTTTATGATTCCTCACCGAGTCCCTGGATCAACTCCGAGACCCTCCTGAACTCCCTCCCGGAAGCACGGTAAAACTTCGTGAAGAACTCGTAGAACGTCAACCTGGTCGCTTGTATGAAGGAAAGGAGTCCCTCCAATCCCATAACTAGTACATTCATCAGCACGAATATGACCAACGTGGCGGGACCTAGGAGGGAGGGCAGTTCTTCCAGTAGCACTGCTTCCCTTCCAAATAGCGACTGGTTCGTGAGCACGCCGAAAACCTCATGTATCACTGCAAAGGCCGCGAGCCTTATGTAAGATAGCGAGTTGCTGAGAAGCGCTAAGACGCTCTCCAGTAGGGTTGATATCATCTCAGAGAGACCCTCTCCTATCCCATGTCCTTCCCTAACCGATCTGATTATGGGAGCAATGCATGTGATGAGGAGGGGGATGGACATCGCCTGAAATAATGGGTCGCTCAGGGTACCTCCTATATTTGCACCATTTCTGACGACAGCCAAGACAGCGCCTGCGTACATCACGAAGGTCATCAGACCTCTGTACTCTAAGAAGGCTGCAAAAACATCCCCCTCAATCAGCTTGTTCGCGGTATTGATTAAGAAGCCTACCGACATTTGGAAAGCCCCGAACAGTAGGGCAACTGCCATGAGTCTCATCGTGTCATGGAGAGGGCTGAGGATAGGATGCTCTGTTATCGATGTGAAGAAGAAGGTCCCGTATAGGTATCCGAAGATCGCAGCAGCTACCCCTGAGTATGTTAGAAGCCCACCGAGCTCCTTCATAGCACCAGTCGTCTTACTCGAGAGGAGGAAGCCGAAGAGGGCCAGGGTTATCCCGTGACCTAGGTCCCCATACATCATCCCGAACATCAGTGGGAAGAACACCACCG
>CALJEO010000110.1 GCA_938073845.1 uncultured archaeon | reverse complement strand
GGGCATCGAACCTCGAGAGGAGCAGGCTATATCTCCTCATCCTGGCCGCCAACTTCAGTAACACCGGTTTCTTCGGGATACCCTTCATAAGCACTGTTTTCAAAGATACGGAGGCCCTACAGCTCTCCATAGTGCTCTGGATGGCCACATTCCTATTCTCCTCCTTCCTCTGCATTCCCCTACTCGAGAGCCTCAGGGGAGGGAGTGAGGGGAAGCTGAGGGAGGTCCTCATCAGGACCCTCAGGAACCCCCTGACGATTTCCGTCTTAGCAGGAGTATTGCTCAGCTTGATAGGTCACATTCCCAGTGATCTAATGTATGTCTTAGAGTCCTTGGGAGTAACTGCTTCTCCCCTAGCCCTTATTTCCGTAGGAGCATCCCTCAGCACCTCCAGATCGACTTCCATATCAACTCAGGGGATCCTGCTGGCCCTCAGGATACTCCTAGCACCACTTCTCTCCCTCGCTTTGGGCCTGCTAGCAGGCCTTGGCTCCATGGAGCTTAGCGTGCTCGTGCTCATGAGCGCTATGCCCGCTGCTGTATTCCTAGGCATCTTCAGTAATGAGTACGATTTCCATAGGGAGGAGGTGCACCAGCTCATCACGGCATCATCTCTAGCGGCTCCTCTCTATCTAAGCATATGGTTCTACCTCCTGAAGTCCCTTTCGGGTTGATCCTCGATGGGGAGATGCCCTCAACTCACGGAAACCCTAGGAACGCACACGCTTGCCTCAGGGAGCACGGCGACACTCCCACTCACTGAGGAGAGGGCCTCGTTAACGGCTTCCTGGACGCTCCTGAAGGGTTCTATCCCTATCCTCCTGAGCACCTCATCCTCCAAGTTAGTTACAGCTAAGATCCTGTAATTCTCCAGGGCCTCTATTAGCTTCGCTGCCTTATGATAGCCCAGCTTATATTCCTCCCATACCTTCCTCTTCACCTCCTCTATTGGACCGCTCGTCAACAGGTCGTAGAAGTTCCTGGGACCTATGCCGTCCCAACAGGGAGCTACCAGTATTATCACCCCTCCCTTCCTCGCGACCAGCTTGCCCGCTTCCATCGCCTTCTGAGCCTGATAGAGGTCTATGCCCATCTGCTTCGGGGCCACAGCCACCACTACCTCAGGCTCCTCAGGTAGCTTGACCAGGTAGTTGTCCTCCACCCTCCTTATCACGGCGTAGAAGGACCCGAACAGGTCCCCTGACTCAGCCGCCCAAACCCTACCCTCACCGCTCACCGCCGTGTTAACTGAGAAGACGCTGACCCCCTCAGCCACAGCCCTAGCTATCTCCTCCAGGTCCTCGTGAACTGGATTTCCATCTAGCTTCCCCAAGGCAGCTTCCGGAAGTAAAGCGAGCTTATGGTTCCTCTCTATCGTCTCATACATGCAGAGGCCGGGGGCTATCATCTTCCTCCCTCCGCTGTAGCCAGCGAAGTAATGGGGCTCAACGGAGCTCAGCGTGATGATTAGGTCGTGCTCGAAAACCTCTTTGTTCACTAGTATTGGAGTACCCCTACTGGTAGTACCTAGGTCTACGAAATCGCTCCTTTTAGCGTCATGAGCTAAGGTGAGCTTCCTCAGGGAATCGTAGTGGTGCCCCAGTATCGAGTCCTTGTACTCCTCCTCCGTAGGGGCCCTGTGGGAGCCCGTGGCCACTATTATCCTCAGATCAGCTTTAACGCGTCTCAGCACATGGTCGAGAAGCCTGGGGGTCGGTATTAGTCTAGTAGCATCGTTAACGGAGATCAGGACTTTCTTAGCATCGAACCCCTCTAACCTAGGGCCCAGAGGGTTCTCCAGTGAGCGCTCCACAACCTCACCCTCATCAACGCCCTCGGGTTCCTTAACAGGGAAGGAACCGAGGTACCTATCCTCGGGTAGCTCGAACCAGATCCTCTCGCTTCCGTAAAGGACGCTCACCCTCATGGTCCTCGCTCTCCCAGCTAAGATAAAATATTATCTTGACGCAGCTGATGCATATGCGGAGGATCGAGCTGCTCCTGCAATCCCATGAGGGTGACATATACCCCATTCTCTTCGAGTTCGATAAGCTCCTGCTCGGGGGATGGACAGGTAGGAATAGGGAGGAGGTTCTGGCCCACATAGAGGAGCTCAGGAATCTTGGGATACCCGAACCGGAGGGGGTACCGTCCTTCTTCCCAGTCAGCTGCAACCTACTGGACTCGAGCGTCCGCGTGCAGGTGATAGGGGATAGGACCTGTGGGGAGGTGGAGTACGTGCTGCTGGTGGAGGGAGGGAGGCTCAAGTACGTCACCGTGGGTAGCGACCACACTGACAGGGATGTGGAGAGGTCCAGCATCCACCTCTCGAAGCAGCTCTACCCTAAGGTGATACCTCCCCTCATCTGGAGCTATGAGGAAGTGAGGGACCATTGGGACGAGCTCATCCTTAGGATGCAGGTAGATGGTATTTTATCTCAGGAATCGAAGCTATCTTCACTTTTGCCCCCGGAGGAACTACTGAGGCTCTCTGGAATCGCTAATGAAAACGCTATCATATTCTCCGGATCGATAAGCTGGATAGGTAGGACCCTGAGGTTCGGGAGGAGGTACAGCTTCTCCCTCATGGACCCCGTCGCTGGTAGGAGGATAGGTTTCTCCTACGAGGTCGTGAGGATCTGAACTCCCTGGCTTCGCGGATACCATTATATTGTTTTTGGAGGGGGTAAGAGTATGTCGAGTCCCGAGCACGTATGTGAGGGCATAGACAGGTTGGTAACCCTGGATATGAGCGGCCGGGGTGTGATATATAAGCTCTACAACGCCGCTAGGGAGCTGACGGGAAAACCCCTCATCCTGAACGCTGCTGAGATGGTGGTCGGAAGGGTCGGGAAGGGTGATAGCGCGGTAATAACCACAGGCTTCAGGGTCCTCCCAAGCCAGGTTCAGGAGACGGACGGACCCCTCGGGGCCGCCTCCATCGCGAGAGCCCTCAGCGAAGCCTTGGGAGCGAAGCCCATCCTCTTGATAGAGAGGGAATCTATGCAGGTGATGAGGGCAGCCCTCTTCTCCCTGGGGATGAGGGAAGCGGGAAATGGAGAGGAGCTCTCGAGGGCTGAGGGCTCCTTCCTGCTGAGAAGCTTCGCCTATGATCTTGAGGGAGCTGTTGCGGAGGCGGATGAGATCATATCCAAGCATAACCCCTCGGTGGTGATAGCGATAGAGAAGGTTGGGAGGGCTGCTGACGGTAAGTACCACACGATGAGGGGTCTCGATGTGACTGAGCTTCACGTGAAGGTTGAGCCCCTCTTCGAGAGGGCAGCTAGCTCGGGGATACTGACGATAGGCATAGGGGATGGGGGCAACGAGGTGGGGATGGGGAACATAAGAGAGGCAGTGGAGAACCACGTTCCAAACGGTAAGCTAATAGCAGCCCTATCCAGGGTGGATGCGCTCATCTGCTCGGCTGTGAGCAACTGGGGAGGCTACGGGTTATCAGCAGCGGTGGCCCTGCTCACCGGGAAGAACGCTGCGCTTCACACTCCTGGGGAGGAGGAGCTCATGCTGAGAGCTGTGGTTGAGGCAGGTGCTGTGGATGGGGTGACTGGTAAAAAGGAGCCCTCAGTGGACAAGCTACCGATGAAGGTCCACGTAGCGATGATAAATATGTTGGAGGGGTTCATAGGTAAGTGATCAGGCTAGGTAAACCCTCACATCCTCAACAACGGCCGAGGGCATGGGTAGGTCCTTCATCGTCACTAAGCCAGGGGCAGCCTTTATCACCTTAGGTATCATGTTTATCACAACGGCCACAGTCCCTATATCACCGTGAACGCCCCCTATCTTTTTCTCCTCTATCCTAGGAGTCCCCTCTATTATTATGGTGTCATGCTCCTCCTCCACCAGAGCATGAGATATGAACTCAAGCACTATGA
>CALJEO010000109.1 GCA_938073845.1 uncultured archaeon | reverse complement strand
TCCCCAAGGAAGCCTGAAGTACCTAACTCCCTCTACCGAAACCTCCTCGAACTCCCCTGAGAGAAGCTCCGCTATCCTGACCTTCTGCGCTGCCTCCCTTTGGGACACCCTCATGAACTATAGGGGGAGAGGTATATTAACCTTCGTGCCACCTAGACGGCCAGAAACATTAAAAAATTATATACAATTCAAGAAATTGATAAAATTTTAAACAAAATCCCGGTGGAAGTAGCTCACCGGGCCGAGCGAAACGCATATTAATGGTACCAGCTAGGCTTCAGGGGCCCGTGGCTCAGACTGGATAGAGCGCCTGCCTTATATGGCGGCTCCCGCTACAGTCGCCAGGGGAGAAGCGGGAGGTCGGGGGTTCAAGTCCCCCCGGGCCCACTGGCCTTCACCCTGAGGAAGGCTACCCTTATGCTCTCATACCACAGGAGGAGGGCCAGCGTTATAGAGAGGGCCCCTAGCAACACATACATCACGGCCTCCACCAATTCCCCAGAGCCTGGGGAGATCACGGGCTTCACCAAGAGGAGGGCCAGAAGTATGAGGGCCCAACCGGAGAAGATAGTGTAAAGCGAGAGCAGAAATCCCTTATCCAAGGTCTCACCTCGGCGTTAGAAGGAAGAATGTGAGTGATGATAGGATACCGGATATCAGGGAGAGTAGAGCTGCTTCCCTAACTATTTCATCCTCCCTCTTCCACTTATCGCTCGCTATCACCGCTATTAAGGAGATGGGCGCCATGGGGTCCGGGTTAGCTCTTATCATGCCCTCCCTCAGGACCACGGGTCTGCTGGTGATCTGCCTCCTCTCCCTCAATCCACCGACGGAGGTTATCACAGAGAAGCCCGAGACCAAGAAGGGGATCAGAGCGATGCAGAAGAATGCTTCTGTGTTGGATATCGCGGATATTGAGGCTAGAGCTGAACCCACGAAGAGAGAGTTAGAATCTCCACCGAAAACCTTGGCTGGGTATCTGTTCCTCAGGAAGTAGGGAAGGAGGGAGGAATGAAGCAGGAGGAGTGAGGCTAGAGCCCCCTCGTTTTTAGCTAGCACCGGCATCAGGGGGATCGTCGACATATAAACGGATAGGGGCATCATGCCATTCAAAGAGTCCATCATGTTCACAGCATTAGAGAAGACCGTGAATAGAGCTAGTAAAACAATCCAGTAGACGTAGTGGAGTCTAGCCCTTCCAAGTATGGGTAACAAAGGCCTTGGCGTGATCTGGTAGGTAGCTATGAGTACTAGAGCCGGAAGAATGAGAAGAAGTGGCTTGATCCTAGGGCCCAGTGGAGATAAGTCGTCCAGCAGCCCTATTAGGAAGGCCAGGCCTGAGGAAGAAGCTACAGCGATCGAGCTACCATCTTTGGTCAGGAGGAAGTGTATCAAGGAGGCCATTAGGAAGGGGAGATATACCGCAGGTCCTAAGGGCTCCGGAACCTTGGGCTTACCCGGCTTATGGACGTCCTCCGATAGGAGACCTCTCCTCACGTAACGGGGCAGCATCACCCTGTGCATGAGCTCCGACGTCAGCATAGCAACTGCTGAAGCTAAGGCTACCTCTAACATTTTTACCTTGCAACCCCCGGTCCTGATGATAAAAACATGATAGCTGAGGCGGCGGCTCTCCTAACAACACTTTTGTCTCCGATAGCTAACTTAGTGGCCACTGAAAGATGGATAACCATTTCTGAGAGGAGAGAACTCCTCTCTAGAGACTTACATAAGTTAGGCAGTGTAATGGCAGCTAGGATGGGCGGTGTCCCGCTCGCACTGATCTTCATCATCCAGGCATCTATTATCTCAATGCTACTGAAGCTTCCAGCCCCTCTAGTCCTAATCCCTATTTTCTTCTCATCCCTGGGACTTTTAGACGATTTGATAGGCTTGGGCAACTTAGAGAAGATACTGCTCTCTGGGATACCCTTCATCCTCCTTTACGAGAGCTTTCCCATATTCGAACCCTTCAGCTCCCTCCTGACGCATCAGCTTACCCTGTTTCTCTTCGGAACCTATTACGTTAACTCAACCAACACGTTCGCCGGCTTCAACGGACTTGAGGCGGGCACCTCACTGATAATCTCATCAACGCTCTCAATACTCATGCTAGCTAAGGGAGAGTTAGCAGGCTCCATCTATCTCCTATCCCTCTCTCTGCTCCTCCTCTCCTTCTTAAGGTACAACTGGTACCCGGCCAGAGCGTTCCCAGGGAACATCCTAACCTTCCTATGCGGCGGCGTCATAGCAGCCGCTTCCTTCAGGTACTCACTCTACTGGGAGCTGGTGGTACTCTCGCTCCCTCAGGGTATCGACTTCCTCCTGAAGCTGCTCAGTTGGGGGAGGACGAGGGAGAAAATACCTACTAGCATCTCCGAAGACGGGAAGTTGGTGGCACCACCGAACCTCTCCCTCCCCTCGCTGCTCATAAGGCTCGGGGTGAGAGAGGAGCGCTCCCTGGTGATTAGTTTGCTATCTATCGAGCTCTCCTTGGCTCTTCTGCTTCTCGTAAACCTTCCAGGATAGCCAGAGAACCTTGTTTGCGAAGCTCTCATCCACCCTAGTGATTGCGGATCTCTTAGGGGCTTTCATCAATTCATCAGGACTTTCATAAGCCAGCTCCTTTATTTCCCTCATTACATCAACGTATCTATCGAGTTCTTCCAGGCTATCGCTCTCCGTAGGCTCTATCATCAAGCACTCCTGAACCACCTGGGGGAAGTACATGGTCGGTGGGTGTAACCCCCTGTCTATGAGGGCCTTAGCGAAGTCAAGAGCCCTCACTCCGGTCTCCTTCCTTAGTTTAGCCAACGAGATCACGAACTCATGCTTGCAAGGCCTATCCCTACCGTAGGGGACCTCAAATCCGGAATCTATGAGTTTCTTCCTAACGTAATTAGCATTCATAACCGCTAGGGAAGCCGTCTCCCTCACCCCCTCGCTCCCCAACATCTTCAGGTAGGCCCAGGCCTTTATCAGGACCCCAACGTTACCGTAGAAGGTCCTGACCTTACCTATGCTCCTGGGGACATCATAGCTCAGCCTGTACCTGTTCCCCTCCTTGACGACTACGGGGACGGGTAAGTAGTCCCTTAACTCCTCTTTAGCCCCTACAGCACCAGCCCCAGGACCTCCCCCGCCATGAGGGGCCGAGAAAGTCTTATGTATGTTGAGGTGGGCCACGTCAACCCCCATATCGGAGAGCCTCACCCATCCCATTATGGCGTTCAGGTTTGCTCCATCGTAGTATAGGTAGCTCCCATTCGCGTGAAGCAGCTCTGCTATCTCCAGGATCCTATCCTCGAATATCCCCAGCGTGTTCGGATTTGTTATCATCATTCCGGCCGTCCTTTCAGAGATAGCGGACTTGAGAGCATCCATGTCCACTGTCCCGTCGCTATTCGGAGGTACCCTAACGATCCTAAATCCAGCCATTGCTGCGCTTGCGAAGTTAGACCCGTGAGCTGTCTCAGGTATTATCATCTCATCCCTTCTCTCTCCCAGGTCAGCAATCCTCTTCCTTATCATTAGGGCGCCGGTCAGCTCCCCCTGAGCTCCCGCTGCCGGTTGAAGCGTATAACTGGGAAGTCCTGTTATAGCTGAGAGCATTTCCTGAAGCTCGTAGAGCATCCTGAGGACCCCTTGCGTAAGCTCCTCGGGGGCATAGGGATGTAGGTTCCTTATCGAGGGATGCTCAGCTACCCTCATGACCAACTTGGGGGTGTACTTCATGGTACAGGAGCCGAGCCAGTAGGAACCGTTGTCAACCCCATAGTTCATCTGGGCGAGCCTGTTGAAGTGCCTAGCTACCTCGGGTTCGCTCATCCCAGGTATGTTGAGCTCCTTCCTGATGAGTTTCCTCGGAATTATTTCCTCGATCCCCCCAACGATCTCCACGAGCTCCTCCTCTGGTTCTGCGATGATAAGCCCTCCCTCCCCCAGCCTACCGGCCTCGAAGGGGGTGGGTTCGAGCACCCCGTCGCCTGAGAACCACCTGGCTTGGGAGAATCCCATCAGATCACCTCCCTCATAAGATCAACTAGTTCATCTATCTGGGCCTTCCCATGCTTCTCTGTGGTTGAGAAGAGGGCTAAGTTCATCCCCATGTCCATCTCAGGGAACAGCTTCGATACCACGAAGCCCCCCAGTACTCCCTTGGAGAGGAGGTGGGAGTTCACCCTCTCCCAACTTAGGGATGAGCTAACAGCTAGCTCCTTGAAGGCTGTGCCCTCGAAGGGGATGCTGAAAACATTTAGCTCCGATAAACTCTTTCTTAAGTAGGAAGTGTTGTAAGCGATCTTCTCAGCTAGCTTCCTGAGGCCCTCAGGGCCCAGGAGCGTGATGTATACAGCGGCCCTCAGAGCCATCAGGGAGGAGCTCGTGGTTATGTTCGAGGTAGCTTCCTCCTTCCTTATGTGCTGCTCCCTGGTCTGTAGAACCATACAGTAGCTTCTGTAGAGACTATCCTGAGTCCTTGTCATCCCTATTAGTCTCCCCGGAAGCTGTCTAACGAACCTGATGTCCATTCTGACCGCGAATATTCCCAGCGAGGGTCCTCCAAAGCTCATGGGGCTTCCTAGGTGCTGACCCTCCCCCACCACTAGGTCCGCGCCTAGCTCACCGGGGGGCTTGATGAGAGCCGCCAGCAGGGGGTCTATCCCTGCTGCAGCAAGAGCCCCCTTGGAGTGAGCGATCCCAAAGATGTCCTCAGCTTCCTCCTCCACAATACCGTAAAAGTTAGGCATCTCTATGTAGACCATCGCTGTCGAGTCATCGACCAGGGACCTTAGGGAATCCAGGGAGACGCGACCGCTCTCCCGCTCCATTGGAGCCTCAACTACCTCAGCTCCCAGAGGATCCAAGTATGTCCTCAACACCATCTTCCTCTCCGGGTTTACACTGAAGGCTATTACAACTTTCTTCCTCTTAGTGACCCTTATGGAGAACCTTCCAGCTTCCCCCAGAGCCGAACCGTAGTCATAGAGCGATGCATTAACGACCTCCATCCCCAGCAGTTCGGCCATCAGGGACTGGTACTCGAAGAGCGCTTGAAGCATACCCTGAGAGAGCTCAGGTTGGTAGGGAGTGTAAGAGGTGTAGAACTCCTGTCTGGACGCTATCTCGTCTACCAGAGGGGGTACGTAATGGTCAGCCATACCTCCGCCGGTGAAGGTTAGTCTGGGCGGGTTGGGGAGCATTGAATCAACCAAACGCTCGAGCTCAACGTGGTTCACCCTCCTACCCATGTCGGGGGGCTCCCTCAATAACATCTCGCTCGGCACATCGCTGTAAAGCTCATTCACGCTACGGATACCGAGATACTCCAGGACCCTTCTCCTGACACGCTCGCTAGCATTAGGGGATAAGTGAGATATCATCGGGGGTGTTCCGGGGGATTATAATATATTTATGATACCGGGGGATCATAAGCCCGCAGTTGAAGCGTACCATCCTTTATGAGAAGGCTCTTATCATAACCTCCCTTAACGCACCAAAATCTGTGGATCTCCGTTGCAGGAGCTCCCCAGCATGTCGTCATGGGCTAACGATGGATCAGTGGGAATAGTTTCACGAATACCTTCAATTGTAACTCATGAAAGTAACATTCATTTATAAGCGAGCGACGCGGTTCATAATCTCAAGCGGGCTATGATAATCCACAGGATACCCTTTGGAGTGTTAAATAGCCCTCCGAGTCGGTTAGCATCGGTGATCGCATGGTCGTCGTATCTTTTCACATACCCAACTCCCTGATGAAGGAGCTCGAGAGACTCGTCGAGGAGGTGGGGTTCACGAGTAAGAGTGAGGCCATCAGGGAGGCTATAAGGCTTCTCAGAAGGGAGTACAAGAAGAAGAGCTCAGGGGGTGTTGCTTACTGATGTTCCCGGAGGAATCAGCTCCATCTCCAGCTAAGGAAATGCTCGATCTCTTCAGGAAGATCTTCGAAGGTCCCACAACACCTCCTGATAGATCCAACTACGGCAGGTCGGGTACTCTACCGAGCCAGGATATCTCTAAAGTGAGATCGATGAGCTCAGATGAGTTCCTGAAGTCTGATAAACTTTCCAGCGCTTATCTGGACTACGATGATGATGACTCCGCGACCGGGAACTTGGTTATAGTGGGAGTTGGGGGCTGCGGATCTAACACCATAGATAACATAGCTAAGCTGGGGATAAAGGGCATAAAGCTCGTTGCAATAAATACGGACAAGGTTCACTTGGATGGGATAAACGCCCCTCATAAGGTGCTGATAGGGGAAAGCATAACACACGGGTTGGGAGCGGGTGGGAGGCCTGAGGTAGCTAGGGCTTGCGCTGAACAGGACGCACACAAGATATCTGATGCTTTGGGGAACAGGCCCGATCTCGTCTTCATGGCTGCGGGCATGGGAGGAGGAACAGGAACGGGAGCCGCGCCCATAGTCGCGAAGATAGCTAAGGATAAGGGAGCTAAGATAATAGCTTTCGTGACGCTCCCCTTCAGGACGGAGGGGAGGCATAAGTACAAGCTAGCTCAGGAGGGAATAAGGCAGCTCAGGAAGTGGGCCGATACTGTGGTGCTGATATCCAACGATAAGCTCCTCAAGCTGGCTGGTGACAGACCGGTAGATGAGGCGTTCATGATAGCTGACATGACCCTAGCAGTCATGGTGAAGGGGGTGGCTGAGATAATAAGGAAGAGGACTATGGTTAACGTCGATCTGAATGATATAAGGACGCTCATGTCCGTAGGTGGGGTCGCAGCTGTGGGCATAGGCGAGTCATCGGACCCGAAGAGGAGGGGTGAGGAGGCCGTTAAGATGGCCCTAAGGAATCAGCTCATAGAAATATCTCCTGAGGGAGCTAGGGGTGCTCTAGTGGTTGTCTATGGAGGGAAGAACATGAGGTTGACTGAAGTTCATCAGATAACTGAGATAGTTGCCTCTAAGATGTCCAGCGACGCCATAATAAAGATAGGAGCTGATATAGACGAGTCTCTCGGTGATAGTATTAGGGTGATACTCCTCCTCACTGGGATAAGATCGCCGGACATGCTGGGACCCGACGTTCCCATGAGGACTGAACCTATAACGGTCTCCGTGGACGGAAGGTACGATCCGGTCGAAGCCCTGGAGGACATCCTAGGTAGTCCTTACGTTATTTGAAGGTCTCAGGTAACTAATAACTCCTTTATTTCGCGGTCGCTCTCAGAATACGGTTTACCAAGCATTCCCTCACCTGGGATTAAGTGGAGGTGTTGAGCTGACTTTCCGATCCATAAGGGGCGTTCCAACGAATCGAGTTAACGAGGAGCCCCGGCTGTAGGAAGGGCTAACTTGGATTCTGAGAGGATAGGGAGGCTAAGCTGGAGCGAGGGGGAAACATGGGATTCGAAATCGGTTGGGCTGCTCGCCTCCTGAAGGGATGCATCGAGGAGCTCCGAGTTGTCTGTAAAGTTTTAGGAAAACTGCGCAAATTCACCACACCCTATCCATCAAAGTCCTTATGCGGGAGTGTGAATTCCTGAAGCACTTCCCCTACCCGGAGCCCAGGGAGGGACAGTTCGAACTCATAAAGAGCATAGTGAGAGCTATTGAGAGGGGAGGAACGACGGTGATAGAGGCGCCTAGCGGCTTAGGGAAAACCGCTAGTGTCCTAACGGCTATAAGCTGCCTCTCGAAGTCCAAGGGGGTTAAGTTCATCTACGCCGTGAGGACGCACAGTCAGGTAAGCAGGGTGATAGAGGAATGTGAGAAGTTCAGGGAGATCAGGATAGCTGCCCTCAGGGGGAAGAGCGAGCTCTGCATAAACTGGAGGGTTAAAAGGATCAGAAATAATGAACTTATGGCTGAAGCATGCAGAAATCTGAGAAGGAAGGGGATCTGCCCTTACTATAAGCCTGAGGGTATTGAAGGGCCCCGTTGCTATGAGCCCTCGATCTCAACATCAGGTTCCTGCCCCTACTATGAGTCCATAGCCACGATAAGGGATGGAAATTATGATGCCCTAGTCCTCTGTTACCCCTACCTCTTCGATCCCGAGTTGGAGCTTCCTATGAACTTTACGGGATCCGAGGTCCACCTAGTTGTTGATGAGGCTCACAACGTCAGGGGGTACTGGATCTCTAGGAGATTGATTGTTTTACCTCTATCAGAGCTCGACTGCCTCACCTTACTCAGGGAAATCGTGGACTTCATGAGGAAGGCTGGCGTCCCCTATTTAGAGGTACCTAAGAATTACTTCCTCTACCTAGTGAGGAGCTGCTACCCGGAGGATCGGGACAGTAGTCTCATTGATCTTCTCGACTGGATCTCAAGTGAGGTCGAGCTATCCAGCAAAGTTCTGCTCGAGCCCCCTAACCTGATCTTGGTGAGGGATCGTGGAAAGGGATTGGAGGAAATGTTTGAGCCTTTTAGAGTCCGCGTGCTCTTATCAGGGACTTGGAGTGAAGAAGTAGCTAGGGGAGAGCTGACGGAGGACCTCAGATACGAGAGGATATCTCTCAGGTCATGGGGGAGGGTCTCCTCCATCATAATCAGGGACTTCACGACTAGGTTCGAGGAAAGGGATAGAATGGAGTTTTATAGGATTGCTTCAGTTTTAGCGGATCTCTCTGAGGTCATCATCGGGAACATGGGTATCTTCACGTCCTCCTATGATGTGCTCCAGGGTATACTGGACGCGGGCTTCGAGCACATGGTGACGAAACCCCTCTTCCTGGAGAGCAGGGATATGGACTCCCAGGAGTTTGCTAGGGTTATATCGGAGTTTAAGAGTCTCTCCAGCAGTGGAGCGATACTCCTAGGGGTCCAGGGAGGGAGGAGCAGCGAGGGGGAGGACTTTCCGGGACTTCAGATGACGACCTCCGTTGTCTTGGGGATGCAGTTCGCGAAACCGAATGCATTGGGTAGAATTCAGTATATCCTCTGGAGGAAGCACACGAGGCTCAACAATCCGAGCTTGATAAACGCGTGTAGAGTGGCTGTTCAGGCGGCTGCTAGGCCAGTTAGGTCCCTGAATGATTTAGGCTTCATTGTGTTTGCTGATAGGAGGTTCTCAAGATGCTTAGCCATGATGCCCGAGTGGATGGGAGCTTCCTTGAGGTACTTGAGCTTGAGCGAACTCGTCTCAGCAGGTGAAGAGTTCTTTAAGGGGAAGTTCGGTACTCAAGTATGATGAGTGATGCGCTTAAGGATCTGTCCTCCGGAGGAGAGGGCCCGTGCGATGAGGGGAGAGGTGAGTGAGCTACTGAGTAGCGGGAGGAGGCTAGTGATAGTGACCTATGATCCAAAGTCAATGGAACTCCTCAGAGACCTCGTAGGTGATAGGAAGGACGTTGTTGTGATCTCATCACTCTCCCCGGACCTCATACCCTCCCTCCTCCTGCTGCTCGCCCACCTGAGGGAAGGGGAGGCTTGCCTCGTGGACGAGATTCTCGGTGCTTACCTGAGGGCTACCAGCTCGTCATCGAGACCTTACGACCTACAGAGAGCTTTCATAACACTGATGGGCCTCATCAGGTCTTTCGAGAAGTATTCTGGATCCATGGTAAGCGTCCACACGGCTGAAAAGGATTTACCTGAATGGTTCCTTGAGCTATTCGATGCGGTTGAGGTGGTCGGATGGACCTGAGCCCTTACCTACACGCGTTATGGTACGTGCTCCCCTCCTACTTCGCTAACATGTCGCCGGTGCTCCTAGGAGGAGGGAAGCCCCTGGACATGGGGAAGAACTTCATCGATGGGAGGAGGATACTGGGGAATCACAAGACCGTGAGGGGCTTCCTCTCAGGATTGTTAATAGGCTCCCTAGTCGGGGCCCTTCAGGGAAGGCTCTTGCAGGGTTTCGCTTTATCCTTAGGAGCTATGTTGGGTGACTGCATCGGATCCTTCCTGAAGAGGAGGTTAGGGATAGCTGAGGGAAGACCTGCTCCTATACTGGATCAGGAGGGATTTCTCGTGTTCTCACTCCTCCTCGCTTCACCCATCGAGAGCCTATCTCTAGAGTCCATCTTATTCTTGCTGGTCATAACACCTCTCCTCCACTGGGGGACCAACCTCATGGCCCATCTGCTCGGTCTCAAGGAGGTAGGGCATTGAATGAGCTTGGATGATCTCTCGGAGAGGATAGATAGGAAGTATGTGGAGATCATGAGGAGGATGGGTATAGAGCTAGAAGACCTGATGCTCATGACCGACTCCGAGTTGGCTGAGAAGCTCG
>CALJEO010000108.1 GCA_938073845.1 uncultured archaeon | reverse complement strand
GGAACCTTTGGGATTCAGCTTCGCATACTCATCCAGCAGGAGGGCTTTCCCTCCGGCTTCCTCTATCTTCCTCCTCGCTTCCCTTGTGAAGCCGGCCGCCGCTACGATGACTGAGCTCCTCATCTCCCCATCACCCAGGACCTTCCCGGGGACTATGACGGCTGCTGCACCATCAGCGTACCTCTCTATCTTCCAAAGGTTAACTTCAACCCTCCTCCTAGTCGGTTTCTTGAGCCTCTCAGCTACAGCTTTCCATATCGGTGCTTCGTTCACTCTGGAAGCTACCTCAAGGTTCTTTATCATCCTCATAAGCCTGGGGTTCGTCGGACCGGTGGGTTTCAACTTTCACCCTCCTCTCGGGAGGCATGCACGCTGACGCTTTAAATAGGTTTGGATGAGGGAGTGCCTCCGGGATTCAGCTTCGCATACTCATCCAGCAGGAGGGCTTTTATGTTATAAAATAAACCATATTAGCGGAAAAAGGATAAAATATTTACAAGATTGCGGAAGTATATCCACATAATCATATCTCTTCTAAGGACTTACCCATCGTCTCGACACCCATGGCGACCACTGCCAGGCCTGCTAGGAAGTGGACCAGTGAGAAGACCGTGAAGGGACCTGAGACCCCGCTCAGCATGAATAGGTATCCCGTTATCGAGGGTGCCAATATCCCCATGAGCCTCCCGAAGCTAGCTGCTGCTCCTGAACCAACTCCCCTCACCTCGGTCGGATAGAGCTCCGGGGTGTAAGCGTAGAGCCCGGCCCAGGCACCGAGGTTGAAGAAGGATATGAGTGAGCTGAAGGTGAATATCCACACAAGATCAACCCTGAGGCTGAGTAGGGCCGAGGAGATGCCTGCTGCTATCAAGTATATAGCTAACACCCTCTTCCTCCCTATCCTATCGAGTAGGAGGGAGGCCGAGTAGTATCCGGGTATCTGGAAGAGGGTAACCAGGAGGGTCCACCTGAGCGAGGTGACATCCCCCAGTCCGAACTGCCTAGAGTATATTGTGGGGAGCCAGAGGAATATGCCGTGATATGTGTAGATGAGTCCTCCCCATAGTATGAAGAGCAGCAGCGTTCTCCTGGCGTACTCCCTAGAAAGCAGGTCCCTTACCCTATACCTCCTAAATTCAGTCATCCCCTCATGCTCCGGAATTCTCTCGACTCCTAAACTGCGTAAGATCCTCTCCGCATCGCTCATCCTGCCCTTGACCATGAGGAACCTCATGCTCTCAGGGAGGTAAGCTACCACGAGGGGAAGCACCGCGAGGGGAAGCAGGGCCACTGAGAAGGTGATCCTCCATCCAAGGGACGGAAGCACGAAGTAAGGGATAAGGAGCGATATTATAACCCCGTAAACCCAGCTAGCCTCAACCAAACCTAGGAAGAGACCCCTCTTCCTCTTAGGCACGTACTCTGAGACATAGACACCGGGCTGCGGTAAGGCTCCCCCTAGCCCCACGCCAGCTAGGAATCTGAGTAAGTATAGGGAAAGTAGATTCTGAGCTAATCCGCAGGCCGCGGTGAACACTGATTCTAAGATCAGAACTATGATCAGGACCCTCCTCCTCCCTATGACGTCAGCTAGCCTACCGAAGAGCAGGGCACCTAGGAACATACCCAGGTATCCGGAGCTCATCAGATAGCCCATAGTCAACACGTCTAAGTTCCAATCCCTAGCAATGGGACTAACTAAGGCTGCGATGAGCATCACGTTCATCGCAGTGAGGCAGTATATCAGAGAGGCCGTCAGGAGTATCCTATAGTGGAAGCCCCCTATCTTCACCTCATCCAAAAGCTCGCTGAACCGCATCCTCCCTGAGGCCACTGATCATATAAAAAGCGGTGCCCAGCGTATCCTCCTCTTTTGTTTATTTTTTGAACCATAATATTTATATTTTATATGATATGGCTTTCGGATTTAGAAATAGGGAGGTGATCTAATGGACCTTCTATCCCAGTGGTTAAGTTACCCTGCAGCGCTCGATAGGATACTCTCCATAATAGGAATCGAGCTTCACTGGGCGATACTGCAGTACGTCCTGGGACTTCCCCTCGTGATAATGGTAGCATTACTGCTCTACGCTAGGAGTAAGGATGAGAGGTGGCACGAAATGGCTAGGACAATGGCTAAAGCTCTTGGGATAGTATTCGCGGTTGGTGCGGCAGCAGGCACGCTCAGTGAGTTCGGATTAGTGGTAATATGGCCTAACATCCTTGAGGCCGCGGGTAGGTACATATTCTTCCCACTCTACGCCGAGATATTCGCGTTCCTGATAGAGATAACCTTCATATATCTCCTGATCTTCGGATGGAACAAGATAGGGATCAAGGCTAAGATCTTGCTCTCCCTGCTAGCCCTATTCGGAGCCTGGTTCTCAGGAGCATTGATAATGAGCGTGAATAGCTACATGGTGGCTCCGACCGGGATAGTGGCGGCCTACGACCCGGCAAGCGGGTGGAAGTACGATCAGGGATTCCCAAAGGTCCTCTTGGTGGTCCCGAATGATGTAGTGAATGTACTTGAGGTAGATAAACTCACCTCACTCGGTATGGAGGTAGTCGGTAGTGGAGAGAACGGTGTTTCGGTGCTGCTACCTTCCAAGATAGTTTCGAGACTCATATACGAGTCCTGGGGGAACGTGAAGGTTGGCGAAAGCGTGCTATCCTTGGTGATAAGGAACGAGGCCCTTGAGGGTCTCAAGGGTCTCCTAGTGAAGGACGTAGTCGACATCATAGTTACCAACACCGTGAGGAGCGTCGGTTACACTATGGTGACCTTCCTCTCTCCGGTCTACTTGGGCAGCATATTCCACGCCCTAGGGTCCGCTGTAACGGTAACTGCCTTCACGATGGTCGGGGCTTACTCGCTCCTCCTGCTTAAGGGCAGGAACGAGGGGAAAAAGGGCTACTACCTGGCGGGCCTGAGGTTCGGCATCGTCCTGGCGCTGATCACAATCGCAGTACAGGGCCTGGTCTTCGGGCATCTAATTGGAGTTGAGATAGCGAGAAGTAACCCGGAGAAGTTAGCTGCTATGGAGGGAACGAGTAACAGTATATTTAGTCTATCTAGGTCTTTGGGCATTGAGAGGCTGATGTCATTCATAATTTACGGCAGCTTTGATGCCAAACTACCCGAATATGACTCCATAGATAAGGGATACTGTGTGCTGGATGGCAAGCCTGCCATAACCGATTGTAGACCTCCCCTCATCCTGCATTACCTCTATTACTCCAAAACGGGACTTAGCTTACTTCTAGGATTCTACGCTCTGATTTATGCGATACTTGCAATTAAGATGGGCTCAATTTCGACGATACTCCTCAAGATAAACGTACTAACTCCAATAGCCGCTCAGCTAATCAGCTTCCTTGGCTGGGCTGTCAGGGAGATGGGGAGGAAGCCCTGGTCGATATATGGGATCATGACGGTGGATGTTGCCCATACAGCTAACCCCGGAGACCCTCTCTCCTATGCTCTAATTGCCTTGATAATTATCTCCGTAGCTTTAGCCCTCATCCTAGCTGTTTGGAGGCTTCTTTACAAGCCCTCTCTTGGGGAGGTGTGAGCATGATCCCTCAGGTCTACTACCTAGCCTTGGTGTTCGGCATCCACATAGTGGCCGTCAACCTGGGCATCTCACTCTCGACGATAGTTCCACTCCTGAAGAGGAGGGCCGATTTCTCGGGTAACGCGAAGCTAGATGAGTTAGCTAAGCGCATATTCAGGGTTTACGCTGCCACCTACGCTTTAGCTGGTGTGATGGGAACCGCCTTCACAGTTTTCCTCCTCAGCTTTTACCCAGAGTTCGTCGGCTTGGCGGGCAACATCACACTGGTTCCCTTCGCCATAGCCATACTATCGATACTACTGCATTTCCTATCGATAGTCCTCTACTACTACGGCTGGGAGAGCTTTCCGAGGAGTTATCACTTCGCTTCCGGGGTTCTGCTAGCCCTGACGTCCTACACTATACCCCTAGGCTTCAGGCTCGTCTTCTCATTCCTCAATACACCCGTAGGGCTTAAGTTCGATGGTAAGCCTTACATAGATACCTTCGAGGCATTAATGAACCCCACATTCGCTCCACTCTACCTAAAGAGCATTCTAGGAGCTCTGACATTCGGCTCCCTATTCATAGCGACGATAGCTGCTTTCAGCTTGATGAAGGGGGATTCCGTTGAGGAGAGGTCCCTCTACTCGCTCAGCTTAAACATAGCGATCGTATCAATGTTTCTAATGCTACTCCTGGGTCCTTGGTATGCCATGTCCCTGCTCTCGACACCGATGAAGTTCAACAACATATTCGGGTCCCTCGGCTGGAGCGTAAGCGGGGCGCAAGGGGGTCTTGACTTAAGCTGGTTGTTCACGGTCAAGCTGGTCCTCATAGTGGTTCAGATATACGCGATACTCAGGCTGACCTTACTGGGAGGGAAGTCCGTTTCTGAGCGGTTCAACCTCGCCCTACTAGCAACAATATCCGCTGCGCTAACTATACTGAGCGGCGAGTACCTCAATATGTTCAGTCAGTACCCGTTCTTCCTAGCTAATCTCCCGATCGTCGCACCTCAAATACCTGAGCCCTGGAGGACCATCCTCGGTAGGTCCCTCTCCCTGGAGAACGTCAGTCCCCTCTCAAATGATCCCTCCCTCCTCGCAGTGACAGCCTTGGGGATCCTGGTACTACTCGCGGCCATTGGGTACTTCCTCTACGTCGTGTTCTTCAAGAGGCAGAAATGACCCACTTGGATGGATACTCCACCCCTTTCCTTTTTATGAGCTTTCCATGAGATCGCTCCTCTGCTCCAGTAGGTTAAACGGGGCAAGATGTTCAAGTTTCCCCAACGCGGGAGTGCGGGGGGTGGGATTTGAACCCACGCGGGCCTGACGCCCACCCGCCCCTCAAGCGGGCGCCTTGGACCTGGCTTGGCTACCCCCGCCCCGACCAACTGCTTGGGAGCTAGGGATTATATAAAGTTAGCTGCCAAAAGCTGAGCTCCCTCAGGCTCATATATTGCTCAGGAATTCGCTCAGCTTTCCCTTCATCTGATTCACCGCTTCAATGAATATCTCATCTGGTCGCATAGAACCCGTGGACTCGTATCTTATGATTATCCTGGACTCGTCCCAGCTCCTCAGTACCCTACCCGAGTTCCTCACCCTACATCTCTCTAGGGCCTCCCAGCAGCCCCTGCACATCACGGGATAGTCCACCCTGATCACTCCCCCATCGGGCTTCATGCAATCAGAGCAACTACTCAGATCGCAGTCCACATTGGGATCGATTATTTCGTATACTGGCATATAGCTGTAGCCGACCGCCGCAGCAGGAGACCATTTAGAGTGCTCCTTACCCCTTCCTACCCTAGCTATGGCTTGAAGCCTTATCCTCTGACCCTTCCTCATCTTTATTATCGGGATCCTATCGTTAGCCGGGTAGACCAATGGGTCCGAGGACTTGAGCTCACCTGAGTAAACGGTCTCGATGAGCTCCTTCGCCTTCTTGGATAACTCAAACACCACGGTCCTGTTAGGATCAATCCTTATCAGATCCAAGCTAGTCCTGATGGGAATCATAGCCAGCCTGTGAGCTATGTACTCATCGAAGAACGGGGTGGTGTTCTCGAAGAAGATCACTTCATCCACGGCGAAGGTAGGAACCTCCCCTATTATCGCCCTCCTTATGGAGTTCGCTAGGGAGGGTGTGACATCCTCCAGGACGAGGAATGCCCTCCCTTCGGATAGCTCAACTACCCTCACCCTCAACCTCACCACCTTTCCTCCTCAGGATGCTGACCCATGGGTTATTAAGTATCTCAGCCAGGATATCATCAGCCGAGAGATTCGATTCGCCGATCTCCTCGCTCCTAACCACATCCATCGCTACCCTCTCAACCCTCTGGTGATCCTTCGCTATCTCCTGAGGCCGCTCCTGAACCGGAGGGACCTCTCTATGGACCTGAGGTACCGGAGGGACCTCTCTATGGACCTGAGGTATGCTACCGACCCCATAGTTACCGAGCAGTCTTATGAAAGATTCTAGAAGCTCCACTCTCTTCTCCAGCTCATATATCTTCACTATGAGCTCGGGATCGCTCCTCCTGATATCGATTGAGGATAGAATGCTCTTGAGAGAATCCTGCAGACTTCTCGCCACACCCTCGCCTATCTCCCTTCCCACCTCACGTATTAGGAGGTTCATCTCCTCGCTTACCCTCTTGCCGGGCTCGGGAACCCTTGTGACGAAGGGGCCCTCATCCTTAGATCTGATGGCCCCCCTCATATCTTCAGCCCCCTCACCCTCAGTATCGACTGGGGCTTTTAGGGGTCTCAGGATCACTTTTGACACCCATCCCCTCCCGGCTTCCTCCATCAAGGCCTGGGCCCTTCGGTAGAAGGGGGAGGGGACCCAGAGATCCAGCCTATCGAATCCTATCCTGGCCCTCCTGTAGGAATCAGTAAGTGACTCAACGAATTCTTGAATGTCCTCATCTGTAGATGGATCGTAAATTACAGCGAGTATCCTCATTTCCTTCCTTCCTGAGAGATCTACTATGAAGGATCTGTTATCAAGCCCTCTCTTTATCGACCTGATGCTCCCAGCTCCTCTATACCATTCGACGATCGGGGAGATCGCGCTGTTAACCTCAGCGGCCAAGGTCGACTTCCTCACGCATACTGCGACAGCTGGACTTTTAAGGTTTCCCCCTCCGTGATGGATGCGAGCGTTATTTAGACCCTCCTTCCCCTCCTACCGTGAGGCCTCCTGCAGCCGTCGTGAGGTATGGGCGTCACGTCCTCAACCCTTATCAGGATCAGGTCGGATCTGGAAAGCCCTCTTATGGCTGCAGTAGCCCCTGGTCCGGGGATCCTGCTCTTGATCCCTCCGGGGGCCCTCACCTTCACTATCAGGTGAGTTATCCCCTTCCTCTGAGCTTCCTTAGCGGCCGCCATGGCTGCTTTCAGAGCGGCATATGGGGAGCCCTCGAGCCTATCCGCGTCAACGAACATCCCCCCAGAGTACCTCGCGATGGTCTCAGCTCCCGTTATGTCCGTTATATGAACTATGGTATCGTTGAAGGATGAGTATATGTGAGCAACTCCTATCTTTCCCTTCCTCTCGCTCGAGTACATCACCTCACCTCCCTCACGGCCTCCTCGAGGCAGGCAGGGTGAGCGCATTCCACCTTATCCTCCTCATCCACCCTGACTAAATAGCTGGGCTGCATTATCCTCCTACCATCCACCTTCACGTGCCCATGCGTTATGAGCTGCCTCGCCATGTAGGGGCTCTTTGCGAAACCCTTCCTCCAGACCACTGTTTGGAGCCTCCTCTCCAGGAACTGCTCCACGCTGAGATCCAGTAGGTCATCTAGAGTCGCTTCCTTGCCTAAGATTCCCAAGGCTTGAAGTTTCCTTATTACGGGTTCTATCTTTACCCTCTCACTCTCAGGAGCTGCTAACAGCTGTCTAGCCATCCTTCTGTACTTCTTCGCCAAGTAACTCATTCTCCAGAGCTCCCTCTTATTCCTCAGGCCGTAGTATCCGCACAGCCTGTTCGTCTCCTCAAGGACCCTCCTATCCCAGGGCTTGTATGGCCTCTCGTACTTCTTCCTGGGCCTCTTTATGTCCCCCAATTTCCCACCTCACTTCTTCCTCTGATAGCCCACGGTCCTCCCAGCCCTTCCGGTGGTCTTTGTCCTCTGCCCCCTGACCTTCAGCCCGAGCTCGTGCCTTATCCCCTTCCAACTGCCTATCTTCTTCATCAGACTTATGTCTTGAGTCAAGTACCAGTTGAAGTCATCGCCTATCAGTATCACCGAGTCGTTCGATCTGTAATCCTTCTGTCTATTCATCAGCCACCAAGGGATCCCGTACTTCTTGGGGTTGTTAACTACTTCCTCTATCTTCGCTTGCTCCTCCTCGCTGAGCTCCCCGAGTCGCTTATTCGGAGGTATACCCGCTTTCCTGAGTACAGCTGTTGCCAGGGTATAACTCATTCCCTTTACATTCGTTAGGGATATTAGTACAGGTTTTGTCCCATCTAGCGTTGTATTGAGGAGCCTTACCACCCTCTTCAGCTCGACACCGGACAACCACTCACCCCTTTTCGCTCCGTTCACCACGTCCCAATATTAAGATTTTACGGTACCTCACCAGGCTATCGATGAGCTGCATCGGTTGAGTGAACGGATTCCTGCCCTCGGATAGCTGACTTTCCCTGATCACGCACAAAGTCCCTGCCAGATATATGATGGGTATGCAGCCTCCCCATGAAAGCCAACAGTTGGGCTGAACAGGTAGTTAGTGATGATTATCGGACGGAGGTTCCTTGTTAGGGAGCTCTGGGATCCATGACATGGCGCCGGGGGTGGGATTTGAACCCACGCGGCCCAACGGGCCACTGGCTCTCCAGGCCAGCCCCCTTCCGGGCTAGGGCACCCCGGCCCTCCCCCAGGGCATCCCGTCCCAGAGGACTATTAAAACATTGATCTTCGAGTGCGGCGGGTCGGGGGAGGGACGATCTTCAGGATTCCCTCTTAGCCGCGCTCTTCCACATGGGTGGATAGAGGTCCCGCGGCATTATCACTCTCTCCACATCGGAGGCCACGCCGCTCTCAGCCTTGAGCATCTCGTCGAAGTCCATAGTGGCCCTCCCTATGGCTATGAGCTCCCCCTTCAGGCTCATCATTGCCACGATGGAGCCCTTCCTGATACCCCTGGATAGGGAGCAGATGCCCCTCACCTTAAGCGAGGCCCCGTGCGCCACGGAGGCCACAGCACTGTCCTTAACGTATATCTTGGGGAGATTCTTCACGGCCTCCTCGAGAGGGAGAATCACCTTCCTCAGTTTCTCCTCATCCCCTTCAGTTTTCCAGCTCTCGTAAGCCTCACGCAGGTCGTCTAGGGTGACGCAGTCCTCCTCAGTGAATATCCCGGACCTGACCCTCCTCAGCTCCCTCATACTGCCTCCCGTCCCCAGGAACTCGCCTATATCGAAGAAGAGCTTCCTTACATATGTCCCGGACTCAACATGCACCCTGAGCGTGTGGAAACTCCCCTCGCTTTTGAGGAGCTCGATGGAGTGGACCCTCCTGACCCTGAGGGACCTCTTCACAGCTGACCTCACGGGAGGTCTCTGGAATATGGGCCCCGTGAACTTCCTCAACGCAGGCAGCAGCTCCTCCTGGGCCACGTCCCCGTGCAGGTAGAGGATCCCTATGTACTCCTTGTCGTAGCCAGCGATGAACTTGCTGAGCTTCGTGGCATTGCCCAGTACTACGGGAAGCACCCCTGTCACCTTGGGGTCCAGTGTACCGCAGTGACCGATCTTCCCCGGGTACTCCAGGATCCTCCTAACGGTCTCGGTCACCTCGTGCGATGAGGGACCCCTCGGTTTGTCCAGGATTATCAGGCCGTGATCTAGATAAAGTTGTAGAGGCCTCTCCCGAGGCCTATAACCGTAGGGACCGGGCTCATAAGCGCTCTTGACAACTATCTCCTCTTCTATCTCATCGATCACCCAGATACCCTAGCCTTCTCCCTCTTCTCCTTATCCGCGAGCAGCTTCGGATAGAGGTCTGTGCTCCTCAGTGCCTCCGTGACATCAGCATCCCCGGCACCTTCAGATATGTCCAGCTTGACGGGGAGAGGTACCAGGTGCTTCACGTTGACCCTCCTCCTCCTGACCCCGGTGAGGTCCTTGGGTCCCGTGACCTCAACGAAGTTGTTATCTATTATCCTAACAACCACGCAGAGCCTCCCGGCTTCCCTACCGGCTACCTTCCTGCAAACCCTACCCACCTCGATCACACCCATAACAACACCCCCTCTCGCGAGCGGGGAACGCGTCCCTCAGGACGCAATGAGTGACATCCCCTCCGATATCGCGGAGGTCGTCATGAGCTCCCTCAAGCAGCTTGAGCATAGATTACCGCCGTAGGGCCTGTTAGGTCTTCTCTGACTCTTGGGGATCTTAGCCATGATGGACCTGGGCCCTGTTGGCGTTGCGTTCAGCTTGGCTCCGCATCTCATGCACCTGGCTGGGGAGTGTCTCTTGTGCTTGTAGTGATACACTGTCCTGCCTCCTGGTGTCCTGACCGCCACTCTAACCTTCTTCAATCTCCTTTTGGTCCCTCTCTTATTGATGCTCATCACTGATAGCACCTCCGCGCACGGGTTACGTCCACCCCCGCATTTTTAAATTTTTATAACGGACAATAGGGAAGATCTCTTACAGCAGATATCTATGAGGGAGTTTATTACACAACTTGCCGTTTTTAAATTATAAATCTACTTACCAGAATTCTAAAGGGAAAAACATTTGCAAGATGTACCTACTGGGACGGCGACGTACCGAGCAGCCTCTGGAATATCGCTGAGAGGAGGAAGGAGACCACCACATAGTAGCCTAAGTACCCTAAGGTCTGGTTCGATAGGCCCGTGTTTCCATGAAAGTAGTCCAGGATCCAGGGAATTGGGAAGGGCAGGTTCATGACGGGGATGTCCGAGTAGAAGCTCCCGAGCAACCAGAAGATCACTATTATCGGTAGGGTCGTGTAGAGCATGGGTCTGAGGTTCATCCTGCTGATCTCCCCCCTAGCGGCATCGAACTGGGGCTTCATCTTATCGAGCTTCTTCTTCAACCTCTTATCATCTGGGTTCCTGAGAAGCTCCCTCTGAAGTTCCGTGTACTCCTTGACTATCTTCTGAAGCTCCCTCATCCTCCCGTAGTCGATGGTCCTCCTGTTTATCAGGTTGATCGCCAGGCTTATTGAAAGGGCGAGCAGTGTCAGGAACAGTATCGAGCCAGGTGGGAAAAGGATCGCGTTTAGATCCATAACTTCACCCTATGAACCTCTTCAACCTTGGATACATCTCAAGCGTACGTTCATGAGCCAATCTCTCGTAGAGACCCGCTATTATTGTCACAGCCAGTAGTATACCGCTCCCCGTACCGAAGGCCCCTGTGAAGTTCGCGACAGCCGCTAACAGGCCGACCATTATCCCTCCCAGGTAAGTGACTGCTTCTATATACTTCTCTATGGTCTTAGCGATGACCTTGGGATTAGCCCTCCTCCCGGGGACCACGATCCCCTGCTTGACCAGCTGCTCGCTCACCGTTCTGGGATCCATGCCCGCTGTCATCACCCATATCTTGGCGAATGCCACGCAGGACCCCACTAGGATCATCACATAAAATATCGCTCTCAGAGGATCCTGAACTATCACCTCGGGTCCATGAGGTGTGGTTATGTAGTAAGCGAGCCCTCTGACGGGGGATACGCTTCCGCTAATGGGATCCGCCTCGTACCTCCCCAGGAAGTCGACTAGGTACTTAGCCCACCCCTCCGTCTCTGAACCCAGCCTGGACCATGCTATCTTCGCCAGTATATCTACATCCCCCAGTAGGGCAGATGCGAATATTATTGGAACGTTGCTCACGTAGAGCAGCCTTATTGGGTACTTCGTCCTGAGGCCCCCGTATATCGAGTGAGCTATCGATATGTTCACCCTCACCTCGTAGGCCCAGATGACGGCCAGGAAGACCACGAACGTGGATATTAGGCCTACCAGACCGGGGAGGGACCCCCTGTAGATCGCTGATACGCCCTCGGTAAACAGGGCTGGGATCGCCCCCACGTACCTACCCGTAGTGGCCTCTATCTTCGGGGAGAACGTGGCCCACAGGGCCTCCTGAGCGACCCCAGCCAGTATGAAGAGACTTATGCCGCTACCTATGCCCCACTTGCTCACCAAATCGTCCAGCATCATCAGGAGGAAGCAGCCTAGCGATAACTGGGCTATGACGATGGCCGCCTGCTCCTGAGTGAGGTTCCCGAACCTCCCACCGAGCGTGTAGGCGGATACCTCGAAGAGTATGAAGAATATCGCCGCAACCCTCTGGGACTCCTGGAAGAACCTCTTGTCCTCTGGGTCCGTTAGGTCGAGCTTCAGTATCTTACTACCGACTAGGAGCTGTAGGACTATTCCAGCGGTGACTATAGGCCCTATCCCGAGCTCGACTATGCTCCCCTGAGCTCCGGCGAAGATAACCCTTATCTGAGCCAGGTAGTCAAGCCCGCCCCTCGGGGCGCCGTAGATGGGGACCTGGGTAAGGAAGTAGTATATTATCAGGACAAGTCCAGTCCAAGCGAGCTTCTCCTTGAGGGTAGGGACTCTCTTAGGCCTCTCGACCTCCGGAATACCTTTATTCAGCTTCGATATCAGGTTCCTCGCTAGGCTCATACATCAATACCCCCGCTGATCGATCAAGACGCTGCCACCCATGCTCTCAAGCTTGCTGATCGCTTGCCTGGAGGCGCTGCTCACCCTGATCACGATGGGCCTGCTCACGCTCCCCCTACCTAGCAGCTTGTCGTAGCCCATCCTCCCCAGATCCAGCTCCAGCCTGCCGTCCTCAAGCTCCCTAGCTATTCCCGAGGAGATGAGTTCGGGGAGTATCTCGTCCAGCTCACCCAGATTTATGCCCCTTACCTCCCTGGTAACAGCACTGGGCCTCTTGAAGCCCCTCCTCCCCCTGCCGAAGTAGTCGGGTTCGTGAGCTGTCACCCAGGTCCATAGGTGCTTCTTGGTTCCCGAAATCCCAAATCCCCCTCTTCTACCGCTCCTCCTATGCTGCCTCTGCAAGCCGTACCCATGGAGCCTGGAGCCCCTCATCTTCCTCGATCTCTTGCGCCTCCTGGGTATGCTGCTCATCATACCATCCTCCTGAGAAGAGTATTTATCTCCTTCCCTCTGTACCCCAGTTCCCCGCCATCGTTCCAAGCCCTCTTAGTGGTCCTCTTGAAACCCCCTTCAGGAGGGTGGAGCCTGAAGTAGGGCTTGATCCACTCTAGCTTATGGAAGTAGATCCTCCTAGTGAGCAGGGCATCGGCCAACTCCTCCACGCTTGAGAACTCACTGTTAGCGGAGAGCCACTCATCGCTCAGCTTACCCCCTTCCCTGAGCTCCCCTCTCTCCCTGAGCAGGGCTATCAGCGTATCCCTATCTACCTCACCGTAGGTGGAGTAGTCCTTGACCTTATGGAGCATACCCCTGTAGGAGTCCGTGAGGGGTATCAGCGTTGCCCAGAACTTCCTGCGTAGGTGCAGCATCTCCAGAGTATTCCTTATATCCGGCTTCACTCCGATCCTACCCCTTATCCTAACCACTGCCATCAAGGGGGTTTCCAACCCACCACCTCCGGGCGCACCCGCCATCGAGCGCAGCGCGCCTAACGGGTACGCTCCAACCCCTGTTAGGGGATCAGTTTAAAAAGGGAGCGGTTCACCTCCTCCAATCGCTCGGGAGGTTCATCACGAGCAGCTTGCGTAAAGCATCTTGTAGAGCGAAAGCATAATTCATCCTGTTCCTGGTGTGTCCCCTCGAGAATATCCTAACGTCATGTAGTCCACCAAGACCTAGCACTATCTTAGCTGTCTCATTACCAGCTATCCCGAGCTTCCTGGGTGCTGGGAGAAGGGTAACCCTGACGGAACCCGATGCTCCGCTTACTGCCGCTGCTATCGAGTGAGGCCTTCCACAGCCACACTCCCAGGACCCGCATCCCTTTCTGACCTTTATCACGTTAAGCTTGGCGTTCCTAACGGCATCCGCTAGGGCTATGCTGAACTCCTTCCCCTTCCCCTTACCCACTCCCACGTAGTTCATACCGTCACCCACAGCAGCCACCACCCTGAGCTGCGTGAGCTCGCCTGCATCGGTCTGCCTCTGCACCCTGATGACCTCTATCACCTCCTCCTTAAGCCCTGGGACCAGTGTGTCAACGATCTCTGGCTCCTGAATCGGTATACCTCTCCTCAGTATCTCCTCCAAGCTCTTTATCTTCCCCTCAGCGACCAAACGACCTACCCATGTCCTGGGCACCCAGGCCCTCTCGATCTCGAACTCCTCCTCGGACAACATCATCACCTCCCGATGGGTTTTGCCCTAAACCCCTCAAGGATGCCCTCGAACACCTCAGGCATCGCCTTAGGGTCAGCCCCCCTCTTGAGATAATCTGAGAACTGTCTCTCGAGGAACTCCCTATCCTCCACTTCTAGTTTAGAAGCGAAGAAGGAGATGTGCTCACCCCTTATCCTCGCATCGTCAGGCAGCACCTCATCGGAGTGGGGCACCTCGATACCAGCATCTAGAACGCCCTTTAAGGCGGCGTACAGCCTGGAACCCCTCTTGGACGGGAACCTCCCTATATCTAGGATGGCCTCGCTAACCCCAGCCTCCTTGGCCCTCAGGGCGGCCAGGTAGCCCGTCAGATAGGCAGCTGGTAGGTTCTTGCCTCCGTACATCCAACCGTACCTCTCCAACTCCTTGGAGAAAGCGTGAGCTATAACCTCATCACCCGATTCCTTAAACCTAACGAACTGCACTATTATGTACCTATTGGTCTTCCTAACAACCAATCTTGGCTTCCTACTCTTCAGCAAAGCTAACCTCTTCAGGTAGTCGGTCTTCCCCTCCCTCCTCCTCCTGAACTTCACCTTGTACCTTCCCGATCTCGCCAAACGGATCACCCCCTGGCTACGTGAGCCCTCAGCTGCGAGACACTGTTGAACGTGGAGAGCCTCCTGTAGAGCTCCCTGTAGGTCTTAGCATCTATCATTCCTTCCTCCTTCATCCTCTTCAGTTCCCTCCTCAGGGCCCTTATCCTCCTCACCCACCTCTCCTTCTTGGAAAGCGTGGAATACTTCCCTCCCTTCCTACTGCCCGGACCCCTCCTCCTGCTGCGCCTCGCCCTACTCACGCCCCTCCTCTGAAGGATCTCTATCGCTCCGGATCTGATCAGCCTCTTTATGTCATCCCTTGTCACTGCCTCACTGACCAACTCTATCTTCTCGGGGTTTATTCTGACCCTGCTCAGACCGACACCAGCAACCTTAGCGGCCAGCCTCTTCTGGTACTCCAGATCCATGGGCTCACCCTCAATTCGCTAACTTCATCCCGAGCTTAAAGGCTTCCTCCCTGATCAAGCTCCTCTTCCTCTCCCCCACAGTATGGGCTATGTAAACTATGATGTCCTCCTTCCCCTCAGCAAGGCTCCTGAGCTCCTCCGGGTTGTGGACCACGACGGGCTTCCTGCCCGAGGGGTGCAACCCCCTGATCTCCTCTGGGTTCTTGTATCCTATGTTGGGTTGCTTCGGCCTGCTCTTGAGCTTCAGTCTCTGCTTATTATCGATGCCCCTAGGTCTCCTCCAGCTCCTCACAGTCCCCAGCTTCCGATGGAGGGCTAGGTTCAGGAACCTGGGCTTCCTCTTCTTCAACCTAAGCATCTTCCTCCGACCGGCGCTCATATCACCTCACCACGTATATACCGTCCATGAAGACCCTGGGATCCTTCCTCCTTAGATATCCCCTCTATGTATATCCTATCACCCTCGACCCTCACCTCGACGTCCCCCACTATCTTAGCATACCTAGCAGCCTTCTCGCCCAGGAAGTTGGATATCTTGACGAGCTTCCTCTTAGCATCCACCTCTACCTTCATCGGGAAGTGAGCGTATACTATCACCATCTCCTTTCTGAAGCCCTCCGTAACCCCCTTGATCATGTTCCTTATGTGAGCGGCCACGGTACCCAAGTAGGCCCTGTTGAACTTCCTCCTACCGAAGGTCCTCACCCTCACGACATCACCTTCCACTGAGAGCTCGACCATCTCCCCGTGGAACTCCCTCTCCAAAACCCCCTTAGGTCCCTCAACCCTTATCCTACTTCCGGAAGCCGAGATCCTGACGTTAGCTGGTATGGGTAAGCTCAACTCCATGGCTGACGTCATCACATTGGGGTACCTCATGCAGATCACCTCAGTAGCAGTATGCTATCAGGACCCCCCCTATCCTCCTCTCCTTCGCCTCCCTGTGCGTCATCACGCCCTGGTTCGTCGAGACCACGATCACCCCAACGTTCTCAGCTGGCAGGTATATCTTCTCCCATCTCATGAACTCATTGGCCTTGACCGGGAACCTGGGTTTTATCGCTCCGGCCTTATTTATCCTACCATTCAGTTTGACCACGTACTTCCCGAACCTCCCGTCATCCACGTACTCGAAGTCTTCTATGTAGCCCTCCTCCTTCAGGACCCTCAGGACCTTCCCTATGAGCTTCGAGGCTATGTTCACGACGACCTCCCTCTTCCCAACGGCCGAGGCGTTCGTGAGGGCGCTCATCGCATCAGCCAAGGGGTCCAGCCTGGTCATGACACCACCTCACTCGTACTTCCTCCAGCCCATCAGGGGAGCTACTTCCAGGAAGCAGGACCTGCAGAGGTAGAGATCATACTTCCTTATTATCCCGTAGCCCACCCTGCCGCACCTCCTACAGACGTAAGCACCCTTCCCCTTCACCCTCATCTTCCTCTTTGGTTTAGCCATATTTCACCACCTACTCAGCTCTAACCCTCAGATTTAAGTACTTCTCAGCGAAGACAATCGATTCCAGCTTGCTGACCCTGTGCCTCAGGGGTATCCTGCGCCTCTCCACCCTCCTCCTCGCCACCCTGTAGCCTGCTCTCCCCACACTCACCATCACGTCCATCCCGAATATCCCTATGTCCGCCCTATACTTAACACCCGGTATGTCTATGTGCTCCTTTATCCCGAAGGCGAAGTTCCCGAACTCATCGAATGAGTTGGCCTTTAAGCTCCTACCGACAGCCTCTGCTAATCTATCGAGCAGTTCTACCGCTTTCCTCCCCCTTACGGTAACGGATACCGCTATGGGTTCCTTCTTCCTTATTCCAAACTCCCTTATTGTCCTTTTAGCCCTTCTCTCCACCGGTTTCTGCCCCGTCAGTTCCTCCAGGACCTTCCCAGCCCTCTCAAGTACCTCGCCGCTCCTACCGACTGCTATGTTCAGCGTCACAGCCATGACCCTCGGGATCAGCATGGGGTTTCTCTCCCACCTCCTCAGGATCTCCTCCAAACAATCACCTCACCTTGATCTTGGGAGATTCCATTCCTACGACCATCACGTTCTTAGGAACCCCTCTGTAGATGAGCTCAGGGTTATCGATGTCCCTAATCTCCACGATCCCTCCCATCCCCCTGATGATTCCCAAGTGACCAGC
>CALJEO010000107.1 GCA_938073845.1 uncultured archaeon | reverse complement strand
CGTCAACGGCCTGCCCATAGAGGTCTTCGCACCTAACGAGTTCGTCAGGATGAAGGTGCTGGAGCCCCTCTGGCTGGCCATGGACTACGTTAAGGATATAGATATCCACGCCAGAGTGAAGGGAGGCGGCTTCATGGCTCAAGCCGATGCCCTGAGGATGGCAATAGGCAGGGCCTTAGTCAGTTACACGAAGAGCGACCACCTGAAGGAGCTGTTCAAGGAGTACGATAGGACCATACTTAAGGGAGATCCGAGGCAGACCGAACCGAAGAAGTACGGAGGGAGGAGCGCTAGAGCCAGATTCCAGAAATCTTATAGGTGAGTCGATCTATGGATCCGAGGTGATCACATGTCACTCACTAGAGGTAGCGCGGGCGATCTGAGGAAGGGGAGCTACGTGATCCTTGATGATGAGCCATGTGAGGTGCTAGATGTATCGAAATCCAAGCCAGGGAAGCATGGTTCGGCCAAGGTCAGGGTGGAGGCCAGGGGGATATTTGACGGGACCAGGAGATCCAAGATATTTCCCGCAGATGCGATCGTTGAGATACCGATAGTCGATAAGAAGACAGCTCAGGTAATAAACGTTTACGGGAACACGGTGCAGCTGATGGATCTGGAGACCTACGAGACCTTCGAGCTATCGATCCCCGACGACCCCGAGTTGGCCTCCAGGCTCCGGAGCGGGGTGGAGGTCGAGTACTGGGAGTCCATGGGGAAGAGGAAGATAGTGAGGACGAGGGGGTCCTGAGCCACGTCGCCCCTGATGGACATAACCTTCCCTCTCGCAAGGTTTCCGGGGAATCATAACTCCCACGCCTAATGTCATAACTGCTTCCATAGGGAGCTGGGCTCCCGGGACGGTCACATGCCGGAGCACGGCCGCCCCGGTGCATATTTAAATCTTTCTATCCAGAAGCGCTGATGGGGGCGTATAGATAGTTGGTCTTGGAGAGGCTCGGCAACTCGCTCAGGGGTGCTGTCAGCAGGATAAGGGGAAGATCCATCGTAGATGAGGCAGCTGTCAATGAGTTCGTCAGGGAAGTCCAGAGGTCCCTGATAGAAGCTGACGTGAATGTGAAGCTAGTCCTAGAGATGAGCAGGAGGATAAAGGAGAGGACCCTGAGGGAGAGTCCTCCACCGGGTTTCAGTAGGAGAGACCTCGCGGTGAAGGTACTCTATGAGGAACTGACATCCCTACTGGGTAAGAAACCGGCCGAGATCCCGGTGGAAAGCAAGAGGACCAACGTGATACTCATGGTAGGTATGGAGGGATCGGGTAAGACGACCACAGTTGCTAAGCTCGCTAAGTGGTTATATAAGAGGCTCGGTAAGGTCGGTGTAATCTCGGCTGATGTGGTGAGGCCCGCATCGAAGCTGCAGTTAGAGCAACTAGTGGGTCCTGAGATCCCCGTCTACTGGAAGGACTCGAAGGATCCCCTCGAAATAATGAGGGAGGGGATAGAGACCTTCAGGAGGGAAAGGTACAACTTCGCGATAATAGACACGGCGGGGAGGCACAAGGACGAGGAAGGACTTATGGAAGAGCTGGAGACTTACTATAGAGAGGTAAGGCCGGATCTGGTCATCCTAACGGTGGACGGAACGATGGGGCAAGCGGCTTACTCTCAGGCCAGGGCCTTCGCCGAGAGGGTTCCCGTCGGAGGGGTGATAGTCACTAAGCTCGACGGCGCGGCTAAGGGAGGTGGGGCTCTCTCAGCAGTAGCGGCTTCGGGAGCTCCCATACTGTTCATAGGGACGGGAGAGCGCATAGAGGATCTCGAGAGGTTCGATCCGAATAGGTTCGTCTCTAGACTGCTTGGCGGTGGGGACGTCGTTGAGTTAGCGATGAGGATTGAGGAGGCCTTTAGGGAGAGCAAACTGATGGAGAGGATTTCCAAGGGGAAGTTCGACTTAGAGGACTTCAGGGATTACTTCAAGCAGGTAAGGAAAGCGGGTCCGGTGGAGAGGCTCCTCGAGATGGTACCCGGGATGGGCCGGAGGATACCGTACCCGAGTGAGGATGAGATGGATAGGTGGATGGCGATAATAAGCTCCATGACCCCTGAGGAGAGGAGAGATCCCTCCCTGGTAAAGGGTTCCAGGATCGAGAGAATAGCCAGAGGCTCCGGAGTGACTTCGAAAGACGTGAGGAGGCTACTGAAGTCCTACTATCAAGCCAAGAGGTTGATGGAATCCATCTCATCGGAATCAAGAGCTAAGCAGCTTTTCAGGAGGATGGGATTGGATGGATGATCCCATAGACCTCATAATCATGAGGGAGGGGGTTCTCTGCGAGTTCTGTGAGAATAGTCTGAGGGGAGGTAGCATTGAGGAGCTTGTTAACAGGATAAAGGAGCTGTTGGAATCGGGTACGTGGGAAGCCGAGAGGTGTTCTCTCTGCGGTGGTATCATCGTGAACAGGCTGGGAGGGATGGTTAGGGAAGCCCTAACTAAGTTGAGCGAGCTGGAGGTGGACTCCCTGAAGGCGGGCGTCATCCTGCCCGTGGAGGTTATAGAGAGGGAGGACAGGATAAGGGCTAAGTACGATCCCCCTAACATGCGCTCCGTCAAGCTCACCTTGATAAAATCGCTCGACAGGGCCATGGAGCTACTCTCAGGGAAGCCCGTATGCGAGGAGGCATCAACCACACTACTCTTCGACTTCAGGGAGGGTGCCCTCTCAATTGTATCATCGCCAGTGTTCATCTTCGGTAGGTACAGAAAGCTCGAGAGAGGGATCTCCCAATCCAGGAGGAGGTGCGCTGAGTGCGGAGGGAGGGGTTGTGAGAAATGTGGATGGAAGGGAAAGGTAGCGTCCGGGAGCGTTGAGGGTATCTTAGGGGAGGTCATGAGAGAGTTCTTCCTCGCTGAGGACTATGTGCTCCACGGAGCTGGTAGGGAGGATGTGGACGCCAGGATGCTCGGAAGCGGAAGACCCTTCGTGATGGAGGTCATCAACCCTAAGAGGAGACACGTTGATCTGTGCGAGCTCGGGCGGGAGATAAATGGGAGGGCTCATGGGGTGGTCGAGGTCTCAGGCCTCAGGTTCTCGAGCAGGGATGAGGTTAGGGAATTGAAGGAAAGTTCCCCGAGGATTAGGAAGCTCTACAGGGCATTAGTTGAGGTAGAGGGTGGGGTGAGTGAGGATGACCTCAGGAGGCTCAAGGAGAGGCTTGAAGGAGTTACGGTGAGGCAGAGGACTCCCAGTAGGGTGTTGTGGAGGAGGTCAGATATCATTAGACCAAAGAGAGTATACAAAATAGATATTAAGAAGATAGATGACAAAAAATTCGAACTTTATGTGGTATGCGACGGAGGTCTTTACGTCAAGGAACTCATCAGTGGGGATCTCGGGAGGACCAGGCCCAGTGTCGCTGAGGTGCTTGGGAAAAAATCTTTTTGTAGTGAGCTGGACGTACTCGAGGTAATGGTCCCCGTGATGGAAAGGTGATACATATGGGTAGGAGGTCTTTCGGGTTCCTCCACAGGTCTAGGAACTTCCTCTCAAAGATCCCCCGTGAGAAGGGCAGACCCTCTCCCGCTAAGTTCCTCAGGGAGTTCGAGGTGGGTGATAAGGTCGTGATAGACTTCGAACCCTCCGTGAGGGGTGGGATGCCCCATAGGAGGTACCAGGGTAAGGTAGGCGTGGTGACCGGCAGGAGGGGCGATGCCTACCTAGTGGACGTAAAGCTCGGGGGGAAGACGAAGCACTTAATAATACTACCTGTACACCTGAGGAAGCACTCGGGATGAGTGCAATGAGCTCGACGGAACCCTCAAACAAGAGACCGCTCACCCTAGCTGAGGTGAAGGCTCTGGTTTTCGATAAGTGGACTTCATCGGTGGAAACACTCACGATAGACCAGAGGAGGCTAATGATTTATCTCGCTAAGTTCACCAAGGTATCCGATCCCAGGAGGGCTAGGGAAGCTGTGGAGGAACTCGTGAGGAGATTCAGATTGAAGGAAGAGCATGCGGTCATGCTGGTTAACCTCCTTCCGAGCGATGAGGAGGAGCTAAGGGCCTATCTCTTCAAGGACTATCCCTTACTCACTCAGGAGGACTACAAGGAAATGCTTAACTTATTAAGGTCTCTCAGAGAATAAGGATTAAGGAAAAGGTGTCAACGATGTGGAGATTTTCGCAGGGCAAGAGGAGGCCTCACGATAGTTGGGCTTATGTTCTTCACGTCGATGAGGCCAGGAGGAGAGTTCAGCTGATAGGAGACAGGTATTTCATAATGATGGAATTCGCTTTGAGGCCTAATGTCAGCTTGAATGTCCTTGACAAGATATACGTGGGTAAGGGCCCTAGGAAGGAGGTTAGCAAGTTCTTCAGGTACCTGAGCTATGAGGAGCTCTCCCCCACCGCCAAGATGATCCTAGAATCACTTGTA
>CALJEO010000106.1 GCA_938073845.1 uncultured archaeon | reverse complement strand
GGTTGAGGCCATCACCTTGAGGAGGGGCAAATATCGGAACGCCCTCAAACCCCTCTCCTACCTCTATTCCCTCTCCAAGGGCAGAGGAGGAAGCTATCCAGCTTGTAGACGTGTTTAGTACAGCTATCACATTCAATGACGTTATCGAATTCATCGGAAAACGATGAAGACTCCTTAGTCGATAATATGAAGCAACCCGCCTTGGATAGGGAGGAGATCATCCACCTAAGCTCATCCCTTATCCTGGGGTGGATCCTCTCATCAGTCAGCGGGCTCAGCAGCGGGGCTATCACCAGGAAATCCCTCTCCTCGTACGTGCAGCATTGAAGGAGGGTCATGAGGGAGAGCGCGTTCTTACCCTTAATGTTCAGTTTTGAAGCATCTATGATTAAGACCCCGGACAGCTTCGGGAGTGCTTCCTCTATTCTTAAACCGTTGGATCTCGCTAGGGAGGTTATCAGCTCGCTATCACCCATCCTAGGATCCCTTAGAACGGGAGGAACATCACCCCTCAGCAGCCCCAGTATGTATGAGGGATCCGCTCCCGTCAGGTAGGACAGGAGCTCCGAGAGCGTCATGTGATAGGAAGCCCCTAAGTCGCCTTGATACCCGAGGCATATATCCGAGGGCTCAGCGATCCTGTGATCGACCTTCCCAAGCCTCAGGTGCGCTTCACCGCTCCAGTCGACCAGGACCACTCTCCTATGCCTTGAGAGCTCCGAAGCTAAGGAGATAGCGACAGATCCCATCAGCCTGACGGATCGGCAGATCACCAGGTTCGATCCGTAAGATGTTCTCAGGAGATCGAATGCCTCCCCACTCTCCCGAGCTACCTCACGGGGCCTCTCATGATCCTTTGGCAGCAGTAGGACCAGGAGGAGGATCGGCGGGAATATGAAAGAGGGGATGACGGGAAGGAGGAAGGTCCTCCTCACCGAGCCCCTTAACCTCAAGGCCAGGAAGAGGAGGAGTGAGGATAACGCCGATCCGTATACTCTTCTGGGGTCAAATAGGATACCTCTGGAGGTCTCCGCTAGGATCAGGAGGGTTGCTAGTAAGATGAGCGTTATGGAGACAGTCTTCCTGAGCTCTAGCCTAGGGAGACTGATCCGCAAGTGATCCCCCATCTCTCAGCTTGAGCATGGCCAGATCCAAGAGAATTCTCCTCTCAGCTCTCAAGATCAACTGAGCTTGTTTTAGAGCCAAGTCATCGCTGAGGATGAAACCATGAACTCCGGACTTGAGCAAGGTGCAGATCGTATCGACGGAGGGCATGGTCTCCTGGAGGTCTACGCAAACCCACTCGAAGGCCTTCCTCAGGACCCTGAGCAGATCCCCTAGGCCCTCAATCCCCGAGAGCGCTTCGATGGGGACGATGGCTCCGGAGAACATGCTCGAACCCCTGAGCAGGGACATGGGATCATCGGCGTAGAGCACCGTCTTGAGGCCGGGGTATTCGGAACGGATCCTCAGTAGCTCATCGACACTGATCTCCCCCGATTTTACGACTAAGTAACCGTTCCTGCAATTCCTCAGGAGTTCCTCATCGAGGCCCTTATCGAATATCAGGATTGCGCGATCGCAGCCCCCTACCTCCTTCACCTGCTCCTTGGTGACCAGGAAGCCGTCCACCAGGTCCGGGTGGCCGGGCCATCTGACGTAGATCCTTGAAGCAAGCAGGGGGAACTCAGCCTCTCTGCTCATCTTAACGGGAGGCTCCGTTACTACCTTACCCCCAGCCTCTACCGACACAGTAGCCTTCGATTCCATGAGATCGTTCACTTTCCTCTCTAGAGTCTTCATCTTAGGCTTTCCTGACTCCCTATAGGCCTGTATCACGAAGGTAGACTTCGATCTCTCCCCAATCATCCACTCAACAACTGTAGGCGTCCCGAAGATGAGTGAGAGATCTAGGGAAATACTCGCGATCTCCCTGGCCTCTTCTCTGGATAAGGAGGGCATGAGCCACAAGTCGCTCTCGACACTCACCTCCATCAGGCCATGATCTGTCGGCAGGATCTTGGTCTTCTTCTCATTTATCTCACTCTCCGTCAGATCACTTAGGTCTATGCTCATCCTGAACTTGTCCGCAGGGACCCCATCCATCAGGCCCCAAGTCGACCTCACGAGGATCTCCCTCCTCCCGGCTGGGTAGCAGACAGCTACTCCTGATGATCTTGGGACCACCGCCTCCTGCAGGATCAGGGCCAGGGAGAGATCCTCGGGGTAAACACCTAGGTCCAGAAGCCTGGCTATGGCCCTTAGGTTGAATGAATCTGATAGTACCTTCAAGATCGCCCTTTGGATCTCCCCCTCACTCAGCCCGCAGTACCAGGCAGACACCCTCCCCTTGAGGTCCCCGTCGGAGAGTCCGGGGGAGAAGGGAGAGGGACGCACCACGAGGAAACCACTGATCTTCTCCCTAGCTACAGCAGCTATTTCCCTCAGCAGGGCATCAGATAGCTTGAGGGATAGGAATCTGGATTTCAATTCCCTCTCCATCCTCAGCAAATCGCTCGCTGAGTCTCCAGGTAGAAGGGCCCTAGAGAGCTCGAATATCATGTGTCTCAATCCATGATCGTTCAATATGCTTAAGATCCCCTCGGAAGGGATTATCAGCGTGTTAGGTACCTTAAAACCGGCTGATGAGACCTTAGCCAGGTTCAAAGCCTTGGAACCTATCTCATGCTCCGATAGCGAGTGTGCGTCCTGCAGCGATATTATCATTCTATCACCTCTAGAGTTATCTCATCGTTGATATCTGCCTTAAGAAGATCAGCAGCACTCCCCCTAGCCACTGAGACCTCCACTAAGTCGCTGCTTCCCCTCACAAGGAGGAGTCCTCTGTAGCCATAGTGAGCGGATGTGCGTGCTTTCCCACAGGAACTACCTATCCTCACCACTGCCCTCTCGAAGTTCACATGGCTCCAAGGTATGTTCGTGACTATGTTCCCGAAGTGGTCCACATTCCTCACCTCCCCGTGTATCCTCCTACCCTCGACCCTCACACGCCATAGATCCAGGGCCTCCATGGTCCTCTTCTCATACGCTACCTCATCAATGGACTTCCCGCAGGCCAGCATCGCGGCCACAGGCGCGAACACGTCCCTCCCATCGAAAGTTCCACTTCTCCTCTCAGCGAGACCCGTACCTCTCAGATCTATCCTGTAAACGTGGTATGATCCGGTGC
>CALJEO010000105.1 GCA_938073845.1 uncultured archaeon | reverse complement strand
TTGATGAGGGAGGGGAGGGCTCCATTGATAGAGTCGAGCCTTCCCTGATCACCTAATGTTCATTTTTCCCTCCCTGAATATCCTTTTGTCCATCTCCTCCAGCTTACTTGATATCCTCGGCTCGAACTCCATCCTGCTCAGCACGTCCCTGTCCAGGTCAATCCCCGGAGCTACTTCCTCCAGAACCAATCCCTCGTGGAGCCTGAACACAGCTCTTTCAGTGATGTAGAGCACCTCCTTTCCCTCTTCACGGGCGATACTACCACTGAAAGCGACCTTATAGACCCTCCTAACGAACTTAACTAACTCACCCTCCTGCTCTATCTTTAGGGAACCTCCCTCGACCCTAAGCTTCCTCCTGCCAGCGGTGAAGCCTCCGGCGAAGTAGAGCCTTGGGGAGCCAGATGCTATCACCGGGAACCCACCGGGTCCTGTTATCCTCCCCGGGATGAAAGAGGGATTCACGTTACCTTCCGAATCGACCTGCATGAATCCCATCGAGGAAGCGTCTATCACACCACCCTCGTAGTTCGTGAACATATCCGGCATCGGTATCACCGCGAAGGGCCCTATGGCCACCCCGAAGTCGGTCTCAGTCAGGGCTATCCCCCCGAGGGGTCCCGCCTCTATGCTCGTCAGGAGGAGCTCGGAGAGGCCCTCCTCCTCTATGACAGCGGGCACCAGAGCGGGTATGCCTATCCCAAAGTTGACGAAGAGGGGTCTCCCCTTCTCCTTGGCCAGCCTGACCAGCTCGAGAGCTACCCTCCTGGCTATCACCTTCCTATCGCTCAGCTCGAGCGGGGGAGCTGATCCCCTGGGCGGGATCACCTCACCGCTTATCCTAGGGTCGTAGTGAATGGAGCAGGTCTGCCAGTGGTACTCAGGAGGTGAGAGGACAACGTAATCCACCAAAGGAGCTGGAACTTGTACTTCCTTAGGCTTTATTGACCCAAACCTCGCTAATCTCTCTACTTGAGCTATCACAATTCCTCCGTTCGATTTGGCGGCCTGAGCTATCGCTAGCACGGTACCGAGGATCCCCTCCCTTTCCATGGAGAGGTTCCCAAGCTCATCCGAGGTCGTGGCCCTTATTAGAGCGACATCCGGCTTCGGGGCTCGGTAGAGGAGGTACTCCTTACCGTCTATCTCGATTATCCTGTTGTTACATGTCCTCCTCTCCCTGGCCAGATCGTTCAGGTAACAGCCGTCCTGCCTGGGATCCAGGAATGTGCCCAAGCCCACTCTGGTGATGAGCCCCGGTCTCCCTGAGGCCGCTTCTCTGAACCAGCAGCTAGCGGTACCTATGGACCATGTGTAGACCTCCACCATGTTCTCAGCCGTCAGCTTCTGTAGCCATGGGGCCCAGCCTAGGTAGGTGAGGAGCATCCCCCGCAGGAAGTCCCCATCACGGCTCTCGTAGACCTTCCTGCCTATTAGATCCAATCCCCTCTCGGGAACAGCGGGTAGCGTGTCAGTTAGGATGAACAGGTCCTTGGGATGACCTGTCCTCTCGTAGACCTCCCAGAGCTTCACTATCAGGAACTCTGGGGTTGTCGCTATGTTGAAGCCGGATATAGCGATCACCGAACCGTCCTTAATGGAGGAGAGGGCCTCCTCAGCCGCGACGACCTTGTCCAGCCTGATGGTCATGGGAACCCCCTCGCCGCCCCGAGCGAAAGTTATAACATTGCACTCTCCTGAATGGGTAAAGGATATGGGCGCTGAAACGTGGTAACTTTATTAGGAAGGGAACCATATGGGCTCGGGGGGACTGATCTGAGCTGGGTGCAAAAGGTGTTCATAGACAGGGCGGATCTTTACTTGGAGATAATGAACAGCAACTGGTCGGAAGGAGAGCAGATAGCTAGGTCTATAGCTGAGCTTCTCAGGGACAACGGACTGGACTCGGGTAAGGTACTCGAGGCCTTCTGCGGTAACGGTAGGGTGGCGATACCGCTCGCCCTCCAGGGCTACGAGGTGCTGGGCTTCGATATATCCCTACCGTTCATACAGGACGCTAGGCATAAGGCTGAGAAGTATAGGGTCTCGGATAGAGCTAAGTTCATGGTCTCGGATGCTAGGGAGATAGATATCCTCCTGAAGGGCGAGAGCTTCGATGCCGTGATGATAGTATCGACCTCGTTGGGTTACTACGACTCGATGACGGACGAAGTCATTCTGAGGAAGCTCAGATCACTTGCCAAGGACGGGGCTATACTCATAATAGCGAACACCTTCCACAGGGAGACCCCGAGCTGGAACTGCAACAGGGTGTTCCAGAGGTACGGGCCTCTGGTCCTGATGGAGGAGATGAGGTTCGACCCCCTCTGGTCCAAGCTCCTCTCCAAGTGGACACTGCTCAGGGATGATGGTGAGGGGAACCTGACGAAGGAGCTCGAGGTTCTGACCGAGATAAGGATCTATACATCCACTGAGCTAGCGGAGATACTTAGGAGGGCGGGTTGGGGGGTGGATTCGATATACGGTGACATAAGGAGGAGGGAGAAGTTCTCCCCTCCGTGCCCCTACCTCAGCTTGCTAGCTAGGGCCATCCAAGCACCTGACTAGATTGGATACGATCTCCCTGAGCGTTTCATAGGGCTCCTTGATCCTGAACCTGCTCCTTATCGTTTCCCAGGGTTTCCCCTGCAGTACCTTCGCCATCAAAATGGATTCCTCCCTTGGGGTTAGGCAGTCCAAGCCCCGCCAGAAGTAGCTCCTCACGACCTCATGTATCGCGTCCGAGGCGAGCTCGTAAACGTGAGTCCCCCTCAGGTAGCCGTTCAATCTGCTCCTCTGGGAATTGCTCAGCTTAGCCCTTCCCCCTTCGATCCTCCCCTTCAGGAGCAACCTGGCCACGAAGGGGTTCAGGGAGAAGTAGACGTCATGCAAGCTGGAGAGCAGCCTCCTCTTGAACTCCTTAAGCACCTCCTCCATGAGCTTCGAGGCCTCCGGGCTCAGGGGCTTCATCACGAGGACACTGTACTCCCCGGTCACTGGGTTCCTGCTGGGGCTTATGTGGACAGCGAGGTAGCCTGACCTAATCCAGAACCTGAGGAGCTCCTCAGTAGCCCCGAAACCAGCGCCTATCCAATCCACACCGCTCTCCCTGGCCTCCCCCTCCAGCTCGCTCAGGGTCATCGTGCCCAGCCCCCTACCCTGAAGCTCGGGATGCGTGGCGATCCTGACTATCCTCCATCCCCTCAGTCTCCCGAATGTCTTGAAGCAGTAATGGAGCATCAGTCTGCTCGGTATGAGGTGGCCGGGGAGGTCCCTGAGCCCCCTCATAACTTCCTCAAGGAGGCTCGGTGGAAGCCCCCCCTCCTCGGCAACGTGCACGCTAACGACGGGCTCACCTCCAGCCTCTAGGGCCCTAGTGAAGTGGTGTGGTGCATCTAAGAGGGTAGCTAAGTCGTTTGGTCTGTTCCTGTAATGAGCTAACACGTAGATCCCGTAGAACTTCCTCAAGTAGTTTTCATCTATGTCCCCTATGGATATCCTCCTGTAGACCAAGTTATCGAGGCTACTTGGAGGTTCAGCTGGCTCAGCATCCAACAGGAGGAGATCATAGAGCCACCTCTCTACCGGATCCCCGGGAGGGTACCTTATGGGCTCCTCCATCCTCTCCTCAACGTGAGCTATGCCGGAGCGCCTCACCCTCCCCAGGAACCTCAGGCCGAATCCCCTTCCAGCTCCCTCGTAACCGTGTATCGTCGAGGAGAATATGGTGAACCTGCTGGTGGAGAGGAACTGGAAGAGGGTCGTTACAGGTATTGAAGCAGCTTCATCCACGACCTTCAGGCTCACATCAACCTCAGCAGCGCTCTCAGGGGTGAGGTAGAAGACGTTCCTCCCCCTGAACCTCACGTCTATCACCCTACCCTCCCTCACCAGGGGCTCGTAGCTTATCCCCTGGGCCTCGAGACCCATCATGAGGAAGCTGAAGATCGTCTGAACTCCCTCCAAGCTCGGTGAGGTCACTACGGCGCTCCTCACCTTATCCCCACTCATCATCAGGGAGAGGGCGAGCCCTATGGCAGCTGACTTCCCCCTCCCCCTGTTAGCGGTCAGTATGAAGGCCCTCTTCCTCCCCTTGAAGGCCTCTAGAATTGAAATGAGAGCTCTCTGCTGATCCCTAGTAGCGCAGAGATCCAAGACAGGGTCTCCAGTCCTCTCTAAAGGCTTTCTCTCCTCAGATACCTTTCCGCACAGCTCACCCCTGGACTCCTCGCCCAGTAAGAAGGTCCCCTTCACCCCGAGTGAGGAGAGGAACCTGGACTTGAAGAGCTGCCTCACCCCCCTTCCCTCGAAGGGAGGGACCAGGAACTTCCTTTGGAACTCCGTGAGCGAGTTCATCCACTCATCAATGCTCGGCATCGTGAGTATTGCCAATCCACCTCCTCTGACCACCTCTATGAGTCTTCCGAGATCGTTAGCTCTGAACTGGGCGGAGAGGTCAGCTATGAGGATGTCCCAGGTCCCCCCGAGCACCTCCTCGGTCTGGTCAAAGTCTATGGAGGTGGCATCCCCGCTCAAGGAAATCCTATCCAGGTTGATTCCCATGTGGGTAGCTAGGAGCACCCTACCCTCCCTCATCGAGAGCCAAATCTCAGCTAGCTCCGAAGCGAGCTCAACGGATTCCTTCCCCGAGATGGCAACGACCCTCCTCTCCCCTGTGCTCAGGGCCTCCTCCACTATCTCCCTAAGCAATATGATCCCCCTGTCAGATCCTCGCCCTCCCTATGAGCTCCCTCAGGCTGAGACCCTTCCTCAACAGGTAAGACTCAAGTCCGACCTTTATCTCGCTGAATACGCTTAACCCCTTCCTCCTTATGGCGGTGCCTATTCCGACGGCCTTAGCTCCGGCTAGCAGCATCTCCGCAGCATCCCTCCAGCTCTCAACACCACCAGTGCCTATGACGTCGCAGAGATCTGCGAGCTCGTAGACGCACCTAACGGCTACAGGCCTTATCGCGGGGCCGCTCAACCCCCCGAACCTGTTGGAGAGCACGGGCCTCATTGCCTCGACATCTATGTACATGGCCCTCATCGTGTTCACTGCATTCAGGGCGTTGGCTCCGGATTCCACAGCGATCCTCCCCAGGCTCCTTATATCGGGAACCATTGGAGAGAGCTTCACTATAAGAGGGACTCTCAAACTCCTCCTAACCTCCCTCACGAGCTCACGCATCATCTCGGGCGTGCTCCCCAGCTCAACTCCATGGCCCCTCACGTGGGGGCAGGATGCATTTACCTCCACGGCATCAGCTCCAGCATCCTGGAGCCTGCCAGCGACGTGAGCTACCTCCTCAGGAGTGCTTCCGCCAGCGCTACCTATTATCGGGATGTTTATCTCACTCCTAGCTTCCCTCAACTCCCTCTCGAACTCATCTATCCCCGGGTTAGGCAGGCCCATGGCGTTTATCATCCCGAACGGGAGGTCCACCACCACGGGATTGCTGAACCCCTTAGTTGGCCTCGGGAGTATCGTCTTCGTCGTGACAGCCCCGGCTCCAGCTTCCTCAACCCTCTTGAGGAGAGAAGCCGTGCTTCCCAGTATCCCCGAAGCCAGCACCAGCGGGTTCCTGAGCCTGATGCCCGCTACTTCCGTCTCGAGGAGCATCGGATTCACCCTCCATCACCACCCGAAATAAAGACTTGAACTTAGCGGTGGTCCTGAGGACCTTCCCCCTCCCATCCCTGCTCACGCTCACGAGCCCCAGAGAGGTGAGCTTCCTCAGGTGTTTCCTCGCGGAGCTTCCCCTGAAGGCCACCAGATCAGCCAGCCTGAGGGGCTCGTTAGCTGCTATGAGGGCCAGTGTTCTAAGCTCACCCCTCGATAGGAGCTTCCTCCCGAAGTGAGCCGGTAGCTGAGCGCTGTACTCCTCCTTCAGGACCATCTGCCACCCCCCACCTACCCTCTCTATCCTGAAGGGATGCGAGCTCAGCTCCTCGTTTATCTCCTGAACAGCTCTCTCGATAGCTGAGGCACTGAGATTGCATAGCTTACTTAGCGTATCCTCATCCAAGGCCTTCCCTGATGAGAAGAGAAGGGCCTCAAGCAACCTCTTCGCTCCCTCCCAGGATCTCCCGATCCGCATGAAGGATCACCCTTATCTCCCCGAAGGGCCTCTCCTGAACGAGGAGGATCTCTCCCTCATTCTCCAGGAAGAGGAGAGCTAGCAAGGTTATCACAAGCCCTCCAGCAATGCTAGAGATCTCAGTGAGGGAGGACCAAGCCTTACCCTCATCCCTGAGCCTGCCTATCACGGACCTAACAGCGCTCACATGCTTCGATAGATCGAACTCCGATATATCAGCCATCCTCAGGTACTCCCTCCGCTCCCTGGTCTGAGCCCATCTCAGGGCTTCCATCACCTCTCGGAGGGTTGGGTATCTGCTCGCGTACCTCCGGCTTGGGAGGGCGATGAGCTCGGCGTTGGAGAGCCTCACCTCCCTCTTCCTCCTCGGGATGACCTTCCTCCCCCCTCTCAGGAAGGAGATTATCTCCCGCTTAAGGGATATCACGAACTCCAATATCATCCGGCCAGCTCTAGCTATGTCCTGAGTCCTCAGAAACTCCTCCCAGATTTCCTCAGCTCTCAATAGATCCCCTCTCCACAGCTACGACCTTGGACTCCCCTCCCCTCATCGTCACCCCTATTATGTAATCTGCCTCCTCGAGGGTCTCCCTCTTTAGGGAGACCATGATCACGAGGGAGCTCTTGGCCAGCTCCTTCAGGGCCCTCGCATATCTCCTGCAGTTCAAACCGTCCAGCATAGCATCTGCCTCATCGAAGAGGTAGAGCAGGGAGGGCTTAACCTTCTGAGATGCTAGGATGAAAGCTAAGGCGCATAGGGACTTCTCCCCTCCGGACAGGGAGTCTATGCTGACGATCTTCCCTGGTATGCTGACCCTCATCTCCAGGCCCCTCTCAGATAGGGAGAGCTCCCCCCTCCCTCCCTCGAAGAGGACACCCACCCACTCATCGAAGGCATCCGATAGCCTCCTGAGAGCGTCCCTCAAAACGCCATCCCTCTCCTCATCTATCTTAGATATGACCTCCTCTATCTCCCTCCTCCTAGATGAGAAGGAATCATACCTCTTCCTCACCTCCTCATACTCCCCCCTCCTCCTTTCGTATTCCTCCGGAGCCCTGGGGTTGACCTGCCCCATCGACCTGAGCCTGGCCTCAATTAGGAGGAGCTCCTTCCTTGGATCTGGGGCCTCTATTGGCTCAACGTCTGAGAGAGCTTCAAGCTCTCCCTCCAATATCTTTATTTTAGCTATTAAATCGCTCTTCTCCTCCATTACCTTTCTAATCCGCCTTATGTTTTCCTCTCTCCTAGCTAGGGCATCCCTATACCTTCTCCTGAGCTCCTGAACTGCTTTTCTAACCTCCTCAAGCTCATCCACGTTGGGATCCCTATCCGGTATTTCGGAGAGCTCCCTCTCCTTCTCAGATATCCCATCATCTATTTCCCTTATATCCGATCTGAGCCTCTCTATCTCCTCCACTACCCTGCTTACGCTCCCAAGGGACCTCTCAGGAGCTCCGGCCACTATGCTGCCCTCCCTCTCCACCACCTCCCCCTTCATCGTGACGAACCTGGCCCTCCCTATGAGCTCCCTCCTGATATCATCCAGATCATCGAGGAGCACAGCTCCAAAGAGGTGCCTGGCTAGGGATTCAAGCTCCCTATCATAGATCAGGAAATCGCACAAAGATCTGCCCAATCCCTCCTCCCTCGCTCGGAGCACATCGATGGGTATTATCCTGAACCTCCCCTCCCAGTCCCTCAGCTTCCTAGCGATCCTCTTCGCCCCCTCGAGGTCCCCAACCACTATATCGTTGAGCCTCCCGAAACCAGCGGCTAGGAAGGGTATCTCGTACCCCTGAAGTGGCCTTATGAGCTCTGAAACTGTTCCTAAGAAGGATGGATCCTCCCTAACGAACTTCGGAAGTTCTTTCCCCCTCATCAGGGAGCTCAGCACCTCCTCCTTCGCCTCAAGTGCCTTCCTGAGGGCATCCCTCTGCCTCCTCAGGGAATCGAGCTCCGCCTTAACCTGGCCCCTCCTCCTGATGGGAGATTCCCTCACCCTTGATTCGAGGCGCCTGAGCTCCTCCTCCCTCCTCTCCAGCTCCTCCCTCAGGGATTCGACTTCTTCCTCCTCCACATCAGGCTCCTCGATGGAGCTCAACCTCTC
>CALJEO010000104.1 GCA_938073845.1 uncultured archaeon | reverse complement strand
TCTTCTCCTCATTCTCCATAAACCATAGCTTGGTCCTCCTGTACTCTAGCAGATCGCTGGCCAGGCTCATCGCGGAGTCACTAGGAGAGGGGAGATAAGCCCTGACGTCAGGATGTAATATCCATGTATGAATGATTATGTGAGTATCTCAAAGCGCTCAACCCCTCATACTCCACGATTTCTGAGCTAACAGACGGCCATCTCTCGCTCCAATCGATCCGGATCGATAGAGAGCAACTCTAAAATCCCCTCATGGGGAAGCTGAAGTGCCCCCCGATGAGCTTCGACCTCACCCAACCGATCCTCGCAGCTTGGTCCTCCCGCATCAGCGATGAACGTCAAACGAAGGTTGGAGATATGTGGGGATCAGCTGGCCCTCTTCCTGAGGCTTAGACCGAGGAGTAATCCCACTAGGAAGGCCGCACCAGCGTAAAGCGCTGCTCTCTGAAGATCCAATTTCTCCTCCCTCACCGTCCGAGTTACCGTGGGGATTGTCTCCGTAGATCCGGTGCCACCTTGCTCGCTCACCTCAACTACCTTAGATCCCGATTGCCGTAGGAGAAGGGAGATCATGTGAGCTTGAGCTGATGAAAGCTCGTAATAGGCTATCGCGCTCAGTGTATCTCCGTCCCTTTCCTTGACGGATGCCATCTCAGCGTAGCTCATAGCCAACACAGGAACTACCTTCCTGTAGAGGAGCTCATTCATTGATGAGTAGCACCTCTCCTTAACCGCCTTCAGCACAGCTTTGGGATCGCTGGTGAACCACTCGTGTATCGAAACCACCCCATACGCCAGAGCGCTGGCCGCCAACCCCAAGCTTCCATAATAGTCCTTGGATGAGAATGCAGCTCTCGCATCACTCATATAAGAGTAAGCCTCATTCAGGAAGTTCGAGCTACCCCCTACCTCTTGAAGTAGGCTTCCAGAATAAGATATGACGCTCTCAGCCTCGTAAAGGACTACTGAAGCCACCTCCCTCACCCTGCTCTCGTCCACCCCAACCCTCTCGCCCGGGATCCGCATGGTCAACCATTTCGCAGCTGACTCTGCCCTCCAGTAAGCGTAGACCAACCAGTGTATCCCTCCCCAATTCAAGGAGTCCAGGTAGGAGCCTTTCGATATCAGCTCCGCTGCCCTCCTAAGCGCATTACTAGCATCGTAGTACCTGGTCTTAGCGGCTATGAGGGCCTCCATCTCACTGAAGTCCTCAGGTCTTGTGGCATTGACCTCAGCCCCCAGCTCCCTGAGCCTCGAATATACCTCCCTCATCAGCTCGTTGACGGGGCCCTCCCCGTAGAGAGCGTAGTTAGTGAGAGCCCTGGCGTAGTCCGCCTGAACGACCGAGTTGAATGATAGGCTCGCTGCAGTATAGTAGTTTCCCCTAGCCAACTCGCTGCTCGCAGCTGAGGAGTAGTTCTCTGACTCGCTCAGTAGGTTACTTATGATGCGCCTGCTTATAGCTCCCATCCTCTCTAACTTCGACTGGACATCTCCCCTGATCTCGCTTGATCTCCTCAAGTAATCGTTGACCCATCCGCTCAGCAAATTCCTCACGCTCTCCGGTACCTCAGGCTTGCTGGAAGGTGCCCTCTCCACACTCAGGCCGAGCATGTGGTTGAGGGCCTCCTCTATGTTGCTGACCTCCACCACCCTAACGCCCAACTCCGCACCCAACTCGCTCACGTTGACCTTCCTCCTCTCCAAGGTGGTCATAACGAGAGGCCCTATCCTCACCTGCTTCGGCACCTCCTCCTCCACGATCTCCTGGCCAGCGGGTACGAGGAAGGTCTTAGCCCCGGCATCAGCTGCAGCTTGGAGCTTCTGAGGTATTCCACCAACGGGCCCTATCGTCCCGTCCAAGTTTATCATGCCCGTTATTATGACGTCCTGCCTAACCCCCTTCCCCAGGATAGCTGCTACCGTAGCCACGGTCATTGCAGCACCCGCGCTCGGCCCCCCGACTATCGTGCTCCCAGATTCCAACCTGTAGTAGAAGTTGAGTGACCTCGGATCCACGTTGAGCAGGTAGCTGGCCACTAACGCAGCCGTTCTAGCTGCCCCCTGAGTGTCTATCTGCGTCAAGGGATCCGCTGAGAAGTAGACAAGGCCCTCCCCCTTCTCCACCTCCACGGTGAGGTTGCCCAGCGTACCGGTCAGCGTCCCATCAGGGGACTGATAGACCGCCGGTACCCTGAGGAAGGCCTTGCTCCTCTCCGCAGCCAATGGGAGGGATGTCAGTATCATGAGGGATAGAAGCACAGCTAACGTTTTGCTGCTGGTTCCCATGCACCCACCGATCCCTCAGGGGCTATCCCCATAAAACGGTTTCACGGCTTTCCCCAAATACTTTATGAATTTTATTAAGCATTTAACTTAAATTGTGATCATCACCCTTTTTATCTCAATCACCCCAATGCGTGGGTTGATCGCGATGGCTTGGAAGCCCAAGAGGAAGGCGCCCTTGAGGCTCGAGGACTTCATGGTCAGGAACCCCATATCTCTCCCAGACACGGCCACTGTAGATGATGCCGTCAGGCTGATGTGGGAGAACAGGATAGGGAGCGTCCTCATCGTGGATGATGATGGGAAGCTTAAGGGAATAGTGACGCAGAGGGACCTGCTCTACGCTAGCTACAGAGGGTTAGTAGGGAAGGGAGTGAGCGTTAGGGAAATAATGAGCGAGAACCCCATAACTGGGAAGCCCACGGATTCGCTCGAGGAAGCCACGAGGAGGATGAGGGTCAACGATGTATCTCATCTACCGATAGTGGATGACGAAGGGAGGCCCGTGGGCATATTCTCGATGAGGGACGTCATCGATATATTCATGCTGCTGCTAGGCGCTCTCTTCAGCGGCTGAGTACTCCCTCCCCTTCCAGCTCACCCTACCTTCCCTCGACACCCGTAGGAGAGCGAGCCCTATGAGCAGGAGTCCGAGCGGGGCCAGGAGCAGGGAGAGGGGGTTGGCCCTAACCTCCACGAAGGATAGGGAAGCGTATGAGATCAAGGATATCAGGTAAAAAGAAGCTACAGCTGGCCTTAAGAGTCCCATGAAAGCTAAGAGGGGAGAGAGGTAGACCATAAGGGCCGTGTACGTCAAGATCGTTAGGGAGAGGTGAGCGTATTTACTTGAGCCGAGGGTTATCCTCTTCAGGGTCTCATAGGCCTCCCCCCAGCTTTCAACCCAGCGGCTCTCGGCAACCCTACCTAAGAAGAAGGAGATCCTCATTCCAGCTCTTACAGCCAGTTTAGCTAGCTCAACGTCCTCAACCAAGCTGTCTCTGACTGAAGCGTGTGTCCCTACGGACTCGTAAGCCTCCCTCCTCCAGATCATGAAGGCGCCCATGAGCCAGGCCCTGCTGCCCCAATAGGGGAAGAAGATCCTTATCAGTGAGCTCAGGGCTATCTCGACGGCTCCGCAGGCCAATCTCCTGCATCTCACCCTTGGTATCTGAGATAGGGCATCGTAGTCCCTGATGAGGGAAAGGGCATCCCTCAAGCTGCCTACGATCCTAGTATCAGCATCCAGGAATATTATGACCTCTCCAGAAGAGTGGAGGTAGCCTTGGTAGCAGGCCCAAGATTTCCCTGACCACCCATCTGGTTTCTGGAGCAGGGTAATGAGCTGACACCTCTCATCGAGTTTTTCTAGAGCCTTCAGCTCAGTTAGATCCGTGCTACAATCATTTACAACTATCAGCTCGTCAGATCCTCGAAGCTGGGGTAC
>CALJEO010000103.1 GCA_938073845.1 uncultured archaeon | reverse complement strand
ATAGCCTTGACTACCCCTTCCTCAACGAGTCCATGCAGTTCCCTCAGGGCCTCCTCCGGGGAACCGTCTAGGTATAGTATCATCGCTTTATCCAGCTTACTCTCAGAGATAAGGTTTCTCAGATTTACGTTGGGACACTCGCTGTTCGCTATGACCGTGAGCATGCTCACAGGTCTCTCATGGACCTCCACCTTCAGCTCGGGTATGTGACCCTCTATTATGGTGCCTCCTCCCGTGAAGCTTCCTCCCTCCATCGACACCACCCTTATCCTGATGGCGGGGGTCATGTAACGCAAGGCCTTATGATGTAACACCTTAGCTCCTCCCATGGATAGTGCAAGGGCTTCCTCGGCGTTCAGTTTGTTGATCTCAATCGCGTTCTCGACCAACTTAGGGTCGGTGCTCATGATCCCCTTGGAGTCCTTGACGAGCACCACCTCGTCCGCCTTCAGACAACTCGCTAATACAACGGCCGTGGTATCGCTCCCACCTCTCCCCAAGGTCGTGAGCCTTCCCTCGCTGGTCTTACCAATGTAACCACAAACTACGGGAACCTTCTTCCCGAGGAGAGGTGATATGTTCGATATAACAGCTCCGCAAGTCATGTGCATGTTCGGATTGGCATCCCCATGGTCCCCATCCGTGTAGATGGGCCAAAGGGGGGAGCAGGGATCAATAGCTACGGAGGGGACTCCCAGGGATTCCAGCGCTGCTGCCATCAGCCTAGCTGAGAGCACCTCCCCAAGACCGGCCACCGCATCGATCATCTCCCCAGATGCCCCGACTATTTTGGCCATTTCTATCAGGCTATCCGTCTGTCCCTTCATCGCCGATACGACTAGGACCACCTCGTTACCCAGTTCGAAATCCCTCTTGACCACCTCGGCTGCCCTGATGAAATCCCCTGGGGAGGAGAGCACAGAGCCACCTAGTTTCACCACGACCCTCTTCACCACCATCTCACCCCGCTGAGCGCTTGGGCTATGACCCTGCCGGCCTCGGTCAGCCTTATCGGATCGCCATCACCGAACTCTATCAACTTAAGCCTCCTGAGGTCCCTTAGAGCGAACCAGAAGGATGATAGAGGTATATTCAGCTCCTCGTTCGCTACCTTAGCTATAGAGCTCGCTGAGAGCTTGTTCTCATACTTAAGGGTCAGTGTCAGCACGGCCTTCTGCCTGGGGCTCAGCTTGAAGAGACCGAACAGAACAAGGGCCTCCCTGAGGGAGGGCTCTATCGATATTGGCGGGCCATCACCATCCCCCATTGGCGGGGCATCACCTGGAATTGGCGGGACATCACCATCCCTCCTTGATGTTGGCGCCTTGACCCCCCTCAATTTAAAAACCTGACTCTCCCGCAGGACCTGCACGGGCTCATGTTTATTAAGAAGAATTCTTTACTTATTTAACAAATAGGTGAAGCGAGCGGTTGGATGACCTCGAGGACCTGCTCTATAGGATTGGGAAGTTGCTCACTTCCCCGAGGGAGGCGTTTTACGTGCATATAGTGGAGAGGCGTTCCCTGTCCCTTCCAATACTCATCTACGTTACCTTAAGTTTCGCTTTGACCTCCCTCTCAGCTAAGGTATCCTCCTTCCTCCTAGGGCTGCCGACCGCGGCTCCTGACTTGCTCTTAGAACTACTTTATGAGTTCTCAGGAGCGATAGGCGTCGCTTTCTCAATCTCCTGGCTCATACTCTATGTCACAATGATACACCTGGTCGCTAGGATCTCGGGGTACGCTACCGGTAGGTGGGATGAGACCCTATGCGCCGTCGCTTACTCCATACTACCTCAATCCCTTACGGCCTTCCTCATGGGGCTCTCATATCTGTTTATCAACTATGAGCTCCTCCTAGCATCCTTAGCGCTATTCTCCATAGCATCTATATGGTCCATTTACATGATAGTCGAGGAAGTTTCCCTAGTCTATGATCTGAGCATTGGGAGATCGCTCTTCGTCTCCCTACTAGGCCCTCTGTGCATCTTACTGTCATCCCTAGGACTTCTCTCGCTCCTGGGTCCCTCCGGGTTGATTATAGTGGCAGCTTCCCTGATCGCCCTGTACTACTGGAGGGAGATCGGTTAATGGAGGAGAAGTTAGGTGCTTTCCTATTGTCCCTGACCTTCCTTTCCTTTGCCATCTCCCTCATCCCACTGAGTCACGTGAGGTACGGATCCCCCGAGGGGAGAGTGATACGCCTAGATGGATGTGAGGAGATATACGTCTCCTTAGGCTTTGGGAGCGTTGAAGTACTGAGGACGAATGGTTCTGATCCTTACGCTGTGATCAGGGGTCTTCAGGTATCCGAATCCAGCAAAGGAAAGATTAACGGACTCCTGGGGAGGCTCTCGATCTACATCCCTGAGGGATGGGGGGGATCCCTCAAGATAAGCCTGAGGTACGGTAGCATCACCCTCAACGGTGTTCATCTCAGGGAGATCCTCATCCTCATGCATCTGGGCGCAGTTGAGGGGGATCTCACCGCCCTCGGAAGGGTCAGAGTGGAGCTGAGAGCGGGGTCCGTCTACCTAGCTCTGAGCGTCCCAAGCGATTCGGAGCCCAGAGTGATATTGCACTGCACCCGCTCCTTGCTGAGATACGATGGGAGGGTTCTCTTGGGCGATTACATCGAGTCACTGCTTTGGAGGGGAAGCTACCCTCTGAGCATAGAGATAGAGGCAAGCTCCGCTGAGCTAAGTGTATTTAGGTTCAAGGGTTGATGCCAAGTTGTACGAGAGGATAAGGGTCTACAGGGCTAAGAAGATGCTCGATGCTTTGAACAGTGAGAGCAAACTGAGGATACTTAGGAGATTACTTGAGAGCCCTGCTTCGGCCACAGACTTAGCAAACGAATTCGGACTCACCCTGCCCGCGATAACGCTGCACCTGAGGGATCTGGAGGAAGCCGGGTTGATAAAGATTGTGGAGGTGAGGAAGGGGAAGGGGAGGCCTGCGAAGCTCTACGCCCTGAGGAGCAGGAGGATAACCCTGAACATATATCTGGATGAGCTCCTGGAGCTCCCTGGGGAGGAGGAGCTGGATTCCCTGGTGAGGGAGTACGTTAGGAGGAAGTTGGAATCGGGATTGAGGAAGGTGAGCGTCTCTGATGTCATGGAAACCCTATCCATAAGCAGGACCGCTGCCGCAGCTGTAGTGGAGAGGATCCAAGCCGAACCCTCCACACTGATTGAGGCCATAGGTGATAGGATAATGGAGGGCTTGGGGGAGGTGAACACGACAGCTGAGCTAGTTAAGAGGCTCAGGATAGACAGGTACTGGATCTCCAGGGCATTGGAATCCCTGGAGGCCAGGGGTCTCGTTGAGGTTAGGGGGGGCAAGGTATTCAGGACGGAGGGAGGTAAGCTTGGAGGGCTTGATTCGGGGGATAACTGAGGCAGTTAGGTCCTGGGTCAGGGATCTAGGGGCCCTGGGCGTCTTCATGGGAGTCATGGCGGAGACCATCGTAGCCCCCATACCCTCACCCCTTGTCCCGATGATCGCGGGCTTCTCCCTGATACCCAGTGGTTCAGGCTTTCTGGATGCCCTTCTGTACTCAATGATAATGATAGGAATCACGGGAAGCTCAGCTGCTACCCTTGGGGCCCTGATACACTACTGTATAGGTTTGTACGGTGGTAAAGCCATTGTAGAGAGGTACGGCAAGTACCTAGGTGTGGAGAGGGGGGATCTCGAGAGGTTCTCCTCGAGACTAAACGGTAGGAGGAGGAACCTCTCCCTACTGATGCTAAGGATCATCCCCTTCTTCCCCCTATCCGTGGTATCAGTGGGGGCCGGTATCCTGGGAATGGAGCTGATCCCTTACACGCTCCTCACACTGTTCGGGTCCTTCTTGAGGTACTCCATCCTCGGGATCCTAGGCTTCCTCTTGGGCGAGGCCTACGATACCGTTT
>CALJEO010000102.1 GCA_938073845.1 uncultured archaeon | reverse complement strand
CATACACCCTGAGCTCATCCAGGGGTACGCTGAGAGGGTGAATGAGTACCTCGATGAGGTGGATTACGTCGTCACGAACCCACCATACGGCCTCAGGATAGGGAGAAGAGGCGCTATGGAGAGGCTTTACTCAGCTTTCCTCGAGTCCGTTAGCTCCGTGCTCAAGCGGAGGATGGTGGTGATAACTAGGGAGAGGGAAGTGTTCAGGAGGCATGCCAGAAACCTCTTCCCAAAGCTGATTGAGTACGAAGCCAGGTACGGTGACCTCCCTGTCGGGATCTATTTGGTCGAGGCATAGCTCCCCTGAGGTGAAGGTTATATAAGGGGTCAGCTCTAGAGATTGGACCTCCATGGAGATCGACTTGAGGGAAATAAGCCTTAAGATATCTGGTATGGTATCTGAAGTGACCAGGTGCGTCACGACGGTCTACACATCCGTGCCCGAGATATCGCTCTTCTTCGGCCCAAGGGTCCTTCAAGGCGCCGGCTCAGGGTTCATCGTGAGGGAAGGTCTTGTGGCGACGAACGCCCACGTTGTGGCGAGGGCTAAGGAGATAAACCTCGTGTTCAGCGATGGATCTAGCAGCAGGGGCAGGGTGCTGGCCGCAGATCCCATGAGGGATCTCGCCCTCGTAGAGGCTGACACGAGTAACTTCCCAGCTGCGAGGCTCGGGGATTCTGATGGTGTGAGGGTGGGTGAGGTGGTGTTCGCGGTGGGCTCTCCTTTGGGCATGACCGGAACCTCCGTATCGATGGGCGTGGTGAGCTCCCTTGGGAGGGCGATAATCGATGAGCAGATCGGTGTTTACTTGGACGACCTCATACAGACGGATGCTGCCATAAACCCTGGGAACAGCGGGGGACCCATAGTGAACTGCTCGGGCGAGGCCATCGGTGTGGCCACCGCAATAATACCCTTCGCTCAGGGGATAGGGTTCGCGATACCCATAAACTCTGTTAAGAGGTTCCTGAACTCAATAGATAGGTATGGAAGACCCTTGAGGGTTTGGATAGGAGTATTCGTAGCTCCTATCAATCCAAACATAGCTAAGATGTATGATATACCTTACAAAGAGGGCCTGATAGTCGTTCAGGTGGTGCCGAGATCTCCAGCCTCCACGAAGGGGGTGAAGCCGGGGGATGTGATACTCGAGGCCGGGGGGAGGAGGATGGCGAAGGCGAGTGACCTCAGGAACACGTTGGAGGACCTCTACGGATCCGATTGTGTGGACCTAAAAATTTACAGGGATGGGAGGCTGCTGGAAATCTGCGTACCAGTTGTGGCTGAGGTCCTATGATCTATAAGCTATAACCACCAGCTCAACCAGGGCATCCTTAGGGAGTCTCGCCACTTGAACGGTAGCTCTCGCGGGCTTTGCATCACCGAAGTACTCACTGTAAACCTCGTTGAACTCGTTGAAGTGGGAGAGGTCCTTGAGGAAGGCAGTCACGTTGACCACATCCTTGAAGGAGCACCCAGCCTCCTCCAAGACTGCCTTCACGTTCTCCAGGACCCTCCTAGTCTGCTCCCTTATGCCCCCACTCACAAGCTCCCCCGTCTTCGGGTCTATGGGTATCTGGCCCGCCAGGAAGAGGAGGTTGCCAGCTATGACAGCTTGGCTGTAAGGACCTATCGGCCTAGGGGCCCGCTCGGTGAATACGTACTCCACCACGGTAACACCTCCAGGCGCTCCGTTGAAATAATAAAAGTGATCTACTGATACACTGCTTGAGGAACCCATGTTCAGGACCTGAACTCCAGACCCATCTCCTAGCAGATCGGTGGCCTCCTATTCGGAACCTCCAGCAAGAGCGTCACCTGGCCCCGGATGAAGGAGCGTGTTGAGCCTCCCTTGCTCCACTATGTTGAGGCCGAGCTCCGTTGAGGTATCACCCTCTTCAGATGACCCGGCCTCTCGGGGAGGATCCCAGTCACCTTTACCTACCTCCCCTCCAGGAGGAGCACCCTGTTAACTATCCTCGCGAGCACCGATTGATCCATGTTCCCCGGGATAGCAAGCTATCCGATTCCCCTCAAGCCTGCCGAGATCAGGGCTGCAACTGGAAGGCCCCACAACTGGAAGAGCCCCGGCGCCCTCGACAGCAGTCTTCACCCTCTCTAGGAGCAGGAAGATCGCTCTAGCTATATCCAATCATCCAACAGGACAGTATCATCAACGAGCTCCCTCATTATCCTGAGGGTCACCCGATCCCTTCACTATAGCATCAGCTATGCTGTAAGCTTGCTGACCTTCCAAAATGCCTCCCTACTTGTAGTACATCGCCGGGGCCCCAGAGGGCTGAACCCCTATGACCATAACGCTCTAGGGTCCTCACAACCACAGCTTCCTGAAATGAGCCCTCCCCCGCCACGGGCTAATGTAGCATCTTCCCCAGGTCCTCGAGCACCTCCAAGACCATCGCCCCATAGCCTGCTGTCACATCCGGATCATCGGAGGGATGTATGAACGCCGGGTCCTGGCTTTCGGATATCCCCTTGCCTTATGTAAGCATAATCTTAAGTCTCCCAGTGAAGTATCACCTCAGCCCATAGCCCTTAGCGGCATTAACCTTGAAGGATAGCGTTAGCGTGTACCTAGGCGACTATCTTAACCCTAAGCAGGCTCGCTGAGTAAGCGACCCCCTGAGCTTGGTTCCCCGAACTTGCTACTACGCCCCTCAAGCCCTCCATCCTCCTCATCCTGTGGTAAGCTCCCCTGATCTTGAAGGAGCGTTCCCCCGGAGGTTCTCCATCCTTGGGTGGACTTCGTACCCTGTAAGCTCCGATATCGTCCTGCTGGTACGATCAGGGTTCTGTTTATCCAGGCCTCAGCAAACCCCTTGCTTCCTCTATCCCTCTGAATATCTCCTTTCTACTTCAGAGTTCACTCAGGTCCCTCCCAAGTGGGCGATCCCGTCAATCTGATCTCACGGACCCCCGCACACCTTGAGCTCATCCCCGTCCATGCAGATCGAGAGCTCCGTGTAACCTACGTGCCACTCCTTCCCCTTGTTACAAGCAGAGTACCATAATGCGTATCTCCTAAGGTGAACCCCCCCATCTAACCCCTCCTCCAGGAGCAGGGCGCTGCTCCGGTAAATCAGGGAGTTATCCCAATCCCTAACGGAGGGCGTCAAGATAGGGACCTCACTGAGCTTCCACCTAACCCCGTCCCTGCTGGTCGCGAAGTAAAGCTCGGCCTCCCTCAGGCCCTTCCCCTTGTTTATGAGGACGATGAAGGCATCGTAGCCTTCCCCCACCTTAACTACATCGAGGTGCCATAGCTCCCTATCCTTAGGCACTCCCTCAACGCTGCAAACAATCGGTTCGGACCAGGGCCCCTCGGGAGAGCGGGAGGTCCTCATCTTCAACAAGTTCGGGTTGGGCCTGATGTCAACGTACCACATCCTCAAGCCATCAGCTTCAACGACGACGGAAGGCGAGAGGAGGCTCTCCGAACGGGTCTCCATCACGACAATCTCCCTGCTCCAGGAGATCCCATTTTCAGAGCTCTTAGCGTAGATCCTCTCCTCAAGCCCTTGCGACCACCTGAAGAACAACCAGAGCTTACCCTCTGCAAGGAATATGTCGGGATCGGAGTAGTGACCCTCGGAGGGCGGATCCACTATCGGATTCCTCAGGCCCTTGGGCTCGGACCAATCCCTACCGTTATTGCTCACGAGGATAGAGGGGTTCTCGTGATGGTAGCTCCCGTTGGGGTAAGGGGTGAGGACCATCCAGTACCTCCAGCCGAGCCCTCGCTTGATGTAGAGGACATCAGGGTGAGTGGCCTGTCCGGATCCGTCGTAAGTCGGTGTGACCAGCATGAGCCTGATGGAAGCGTTATCCCTGATGATGCTGGGCGAGAGGACGAGAACTAAGATTGCAGCAATGACCAGTCTCCTCACGGGGACCCCGCCGATGGCATGGGAGAATATAAAAGGATTGTCCCACGAGGGGGAGGCGTTGAGGGAAATCCCAGCATTCATCTAGTACGGATCAAATAGCATCACAAGAGAGAGATAGACCTTGGAAGGTCATTTGATGGTCTAGCGGATGACCTGGGCTGAGGCTGTTGGGAGGTAGCCCGGGGATCCTGAGGGCGTTCGAGATGGGATCAATTTTATAATCGCTCCAGTCCGCCCGACTGGGAAGAGTATGGAGCCTCTGATAAGGGGTATAATAACGGTCAGCCTCCTCGTGATTGCTGCTAAGCTTTTCGCGGGCGTTTTCAGAGCGATGAAGCTACCTCCCGTCCTAGGTGAGCTCTTCGCGGGAATGCTCCTGGGTCCCTACGCCCTCGGGGGAGGAGTCATGGTATTCAACGAACCCCTGGTGGTGATAAACGACTACGTAGAGGGATTCGCTGAGATAGGAGCACTACTCCTGCTCCTAGCAGCCGGTATAGAGCTGGGACTGGAGAGCCTGAAGGCAGCGGGTAAGGTAGCGGCCCTAATAGCAACAGGAGGTGGATTGCTGCCCTTCGTCCTAGCCTACTACTTCTACCTAGCCGTTGGCGGTGGAGAGGCCATCGCTCTGGTAGCTGGTGCCGCCTTCGTTGCCACGAGCATAGCGATCTCCAAGAGGGTCCTGAGCGATATGGGCCTGCTTGACACCAGGATGGGAGCCACCCTCATGAGCGCGGCTGTGCTCGACGATATAGTAGGTGTGGTCGTGCTAGGGGTCGTGGTCAGCGCAATATCCGGGGGCAGTTTGGATCCCCTCACCATAGCCTTCAAGACCGCTTCGTTCATCGTCATATGGCTGCTCATCCTCGGTATATCAGTAGCTGTGATACCCAGGTTCCTCGAGTCCCTCGGTGAGTTCGGGGGCAAGGGGGCAACTAAAGCGATAGCGATCTCCGCGGGCCTGGGAACCGCCTCCCTATCAGGAGCGATAGGGCTCAGCCCGTTGGTGGGGGCTTACGCTGCTGGCCTCGCCATAGGCGAGTCGAAGTGGAGGGAGGAGGTGATGGAGCTTGTAACTGACCTCGAAGCCCTATTTGGATCCGTCTTCTTCGCCTACCTAGGGGCGATGCTTGATCTGAGGGTCTTCTCAGATCCTAAAGTGGTGGTCTCAGTCCTCATACTCACAGCTTTGGCGATGGCGGGCAAGTTCTTGGGATCAGCCCTGCCTGCTCTGCTAGCGCTCAGGCCTAGGGAGGCTGTGGGCTTAGGGGTAGGGATGATGCCCAGGGGGGAGCTGGGTCTCATAATAGCATCCATAGGCTTAACCACGAACGTGCTGAGCGGTGAGGCCTACGCTGAGATAGTTGGTATGGTGGCCCTCACCACGCTGATATCCCCGCTGCTGCTGGAGAAGATTTGCAAGCTCAGAGGGGGTGATGATTATGGAGCTTCAAGCGGGTATTCAGGCCGAGAGGAGGTTCGAAGTGACTGAGGAGATGCTAGCTAGCGTGGTGGGTAGCGGGAGGCTGGAGGTGCTCTCGACCCCCTCGATGATAGCCCTGATGGAGAACGTGGCGGAGTCCCTGGTCGCCGATAAGTTGCCCAATGGGATCATCAGCGTGGGCACTAGGGTCTGCGTGCGCCATAAGGCGCCGGCTTGGTTAGGCGATGAGATCACAGTGAGGGCCAGGCTGAGGGAGGTGAGCGGTAGGAGGCTCGTCTTCGACGTTGAGTGCTTGAGGGGAGATACCGTCATTGGGGAGGGGGAGCACGAGAGGTACATGGTGGAGAGGGGGAGGTTCTCTAAAACTAAGGAAAAATAAGTCCTTTTTCAGTAAAACAGTTAAGTGATTCTCCTAAAAGGATTTATTTCCCCTCAGAGATGGTAGGATGGTGTGATCATGAGGGTGTCGGAGTTCATGAGCAGGAACCCCCTCACGGTGGACCCTGAGATGAACCTCCTTCAGGCTCTGGACGAAATGGCCAGGCGTGATGTTTGGAGCCCCGTCGTCCTCTCTAAGGATGGGAGCGTCCTGGGTTTCATCACGGAAAGGGATCTGATAAATCACGTGATATCCCAGAAGATACCCCCGGAGCAGCTCAGCGTCTCGGACGTCATGACAAGGAGGTACGGAGTGGTGAGACCTGAGGATAGCTACGTTGAAGCAGCCACGGCGATGATCAAAGCCAAGGC